>JBCBRD010000043.1:0-19598 GCA_039819885.1 Pseudomonadota bacterium | reverse complement strand
CTGCGGCAGCGATATCGCAACCGCAACGCCCTCGTGCATCGACACCTGACACTTCATGTTCTCCAATAGCCAGATGCGATATGCGGTGGCACCATGATCCGCGCACCGTTCGCCAACACCGCTGGCTTGTAAGACGACGACGCCGTCTGACCCTTCACAACCGGATCAGCTTCAACAATCTCGTACGTTGCCCGCTGCGGCAGCGATATCGCAACCGCAACGCCCTCGTGCATCGACACCTGACACTTCATGTTCTCCAATAGCCAGATGCCGCTATCACCCATGACATCTTTCGTCACCGTGATCTGGTCATACGTCTCAGGGTGCATGAAGTTGAAACCCATTTCGTCTTCATACAGATAATTGTAGTCCACCTCTTCCACGAACGCCCGCTCCACCTGGTCGGTTGTCCGATAGCGCTCGGTCAATTTCACACCATCTGAAATGCGCCGCAGCTCCAAATGCGTTACAGGCGTCCCCTTTCCCGGGTGAATGTTGTCAGCCGTCATAACCACGGCCAGCTTGCCATCCATGTCGAGAACGTTGCCCTTGCGAATAGAGCTTGCGATAACCTTGACCACGCGTGGATCTCCATCTTCGTGTCTGATTGAGGATGCGGAGCGGTGTAAACCGTCCATTTGGGGCGATCGGGCGCTTCAAAAGGGCTCGACGCTGAATTCTGTCTCGCACCAATACTCCGTTGAGCCTCAGCCGCCAAGACCAGCGCGCCTAAAGCTCACAACCCTGCCGCTATCTGGACCCGATAAACAAGCCGTATGACCGCTCCTTCACCCTGGTGGGATCGAAACCGCCACCAAGATCGCCGCCCGTTTCTGATGGCGCGCAACCGCATCAAATCGGCGCTACGGGCATGGTTTGAAGCCGAGGGCTTTGTCGAAGTTGATCCCGGCATTGCCCAGGTCTCACCGGGCAACGAAGCCCATCTCCACGCTTTCTCAACAACAGCGATTGGAACGGACCTGAGACCACAGCAGCTCTATTTGCACACCTCACCCGAGTTCGCATGCAAGAAACTGTTAGCTGCCGGAGAAACAAAGATCTTCACGTTCGCGCCGGTTTTCCGAAACCGCGAGTGGGGAAGGTTGCATAGCCCCGAATTCACAATGCTGGAATGGTATCGAGCCGACACCGGTTATGCAGCCATGATGGCAGACTGTGTCCAAGTCGTGCGAACAGCACTGAGCGCAACGGACAACTCCGAGCTTCAGTTTTCAGGACAAACTTGCGACCCAGCCAGCGAAGTCTTCCAGAACGTGACATTTGCGGAAGCCTTGGCCGATGTCCTGTCCTGCAATCCAGCTAAGCTGAAAACTGTTCTCAAAACGCAAGACTATCCCAGCCTATGTGAACTCTGTCACCACCATGGTCATCCAGCCCAGCCGCATGATGACTGGTCCAGCCTCCTGTCGCGCCTTATCTCAATCGCTGACACCAAACTCGGCATAGGCGCACCGGCTTTCCTGACCGACTATCCCGCCAACGAAGCGGCACTGGCTGCCTGCGACCCAGACCGCCCGTGGTTGGCTGAGCGCTTTGAACTGTTCGCATGTGGTGTCGAGCTCGCCAATGGCTTCACGGAATTGACAGACCCGGGTGAACAACGCGCGCGTTTCGAACAAGAAATGGTTGAGAAGGAACGGATTTACAAAGAGCGCTATCCAATCGACGAAGACTTCCTAGCTGCATTGGCGAACATGCCCCCATCAAGCGGTTGCGCAATGGGTTTTGATCGCCTCGTCATGCTGGCCACTGGCGCGCCCCATATCGATCTCGTGCGATGGACACCCTTTCCTGGTAACACCCAATGAACCCAATACCCTCTCGAAAACTGACCTCTGTGAAAGATCTCGCGGACGCAGGTTTGATATCGCCCAGCGACGCAGACGCCTTATCTCCGATAGGTGCACGTTACGCGGTTGCGCTTTCGCCCACCATCACCAACGCCATCCGTCGCGAACAGGCATCGGGTCAGATGGCCGGACCGATGGCACGCCAGTTCCTCCCCGATGTTCGCGAAGGTGTGACACGCGATGAAGAAACGGCCGACCCGATCGGCGATGATCTCAAGAGCCCGGTCCCAGGTATCGTCCACCGCTATCCCGACCGCCTCCTACTCAAACTCGCCACCGCCTGTCCGGTGTACTGCCGTTTCTGTTTCCGGCGTGAGCAAGTTGGGCCGGGACAATCGGCAATGCTCGCACCGCGAGAGCTTGAAGCCGCAATCGACTATATCCGCACCACGCCCGCGATCTGGGAGGTGATTGTTACAGGCGGCGACCCCCTTGTGCTTGCACCGCGACATCTCCAGTCAGTGACCGAGGCGTTGGCAAAGATCAACCACGTCAAAATCGTTCGCTGGCACACGCGCGTGCCCGTCGTCGCTCCTGACCTCATGACACCAGAGCGCATTGCTGTGCTCAGCCCCAACGGCAAGACCACCTACCTCGCGCTTCATGCCAATCACCCAGATGAATTCACAACCCAAGCCGACGTCGCCATCAAAAACCTACGCGCCGCAGGAATTGTGCTCGTCAGCCAAACCGTCTTGTTGCGCGGCGTAAATGACAACCCGGAGACGCTTGCCACACTCATGCGGGCATTTGTTGAGCGCGGCATCACACCCTATTACCTGCACCACCCTGATCTAGCTCCCGGCACCGGGCATTTCCGCTTGTCGATCCCAGAAGGCCAAGCGATCGTTGCCAAACTGCGTGGGCGCCTCTCAGGTCTCGCACAACCGACCTACGTCCTCGATATCCCAGGCGCCCATGGCAAGGTGCCGGTCGGGCCAACCTATGTCGATACCTCCGACGACGAAGTTGTCCGGGTTATTGACCCCCAAGGTTCCGCCCATGACTATCCAGAGCATGACGATGTCTAGTGGGTCCCCGCACATCTGATTACGACCCACCACACGTATCGGAGCCATGGGAAAAACAGCTTCATTGAAAACCGGTCCAACCACGCCACTCCAGGTGGTATGGTTCAAGCGTGACTTGCGTGTCCATGACCACGCAGCTCTCGCTGGCGCCGCCGCAAGCGGACCCGTTCTTCCACTCTTCGTTGCTGAACCGTCTCTCTATGCTCAACCCGATGCCGCTGGCCGCCATTGGGAATTCCTCAGCGAATGCTTGCACGAACTCACCCAAGATCTCGCCGCACTCGGCCAACCAATGATTGTGCGAACCGGTGACGTCATCGACATTCTTCAAGGCATCCACGATAGCTATGGCATTGCCGCTCTGTGGTCTCACCAAGAGACCGGAAACGGATGGACATACGCGCGAGACAAGCGCGTCCTCCGGTGGTGTCGTCAGAACGAGATTACCTGGCACGAGCCGCGCCAGTTCGGCGTCACTCGGAAGCTACATGACCGCAATGGCTGGGCCTCTGGGTGGGACAATCAAATGGCTGAACCACAACACCCAACACCAGCCAGTCTGTTGCCGATTGTCAAAACCAACCCGGGCCAGATTCCATCTGGGCAAGACCTCGGGTTAGCTCATGACCCCTGTCCACAACGGCAACCCGGTGGGCGCGAGGAAGGGCTCAAACTCCTCGAAACATTCCTGACCGATCGGGGTCAAAACTATCGCCGTGAAATGTCATCACCCGTGACCGCATTCGACGCGTGCTCACGACTGTCCACGCATCTGGCCTATGGCTCACTGTCGATGCGCGAGATCACCCAGGCCACCTACTCTCAAATGCGTATACTCAAAGATGTCGAGCAGACACCGGGCGTAAAAGCTTGGCGAGCATCACTGTCATCCTACGCCGGCCGTCTCCACTGGCACTGCCACTTCATGCAAAAACTCGAGGACGAACCAAGCCTGGAGTTCAAGAATCTGCACAAGGCCTATGATGGTCTTCGTCCTGATGAGGCAGACAGCGCAAAGCTTGAAGCCTGGGCGAAAGGCGAAACCGGCTTTCCATTTGTTGATGCCTGTATGCGCGCATTGCATCAAACCGGATGGCTGAACTTCCGAATGCGCGCCATGATGATGTCCTTTGCCAGCTATCACCTATGGCTCCCATGGCAAGTGAGCGGTCAGCACCTCGCTCGCATGTTCACCGACTACGAGCCTGGTATTCATTGGCCGCAATCACAGATGCAATCGGGAACGACAGGAATCAACACGGTGCGCATCTATAACCCGGTCAAGCAAAGCGAGGATCAAGACCCAACCGGCCAGTTCATTCGCACCTACTGTCCTGAGCTGGGTGCTGTGCCCGATCAGCACATCCATGCGCCATGGAACTGGGACGGCTTTTCCACCGAGGTCGCGCCCCGCTATCCCGGACGCATTGTGGACCATGTCATCGCCGCAAGATTTGCACGCGAGGCCGTCTACGGTGTTCGCAAGAACGGGGCGTTCCGAAAAGGTGCTGACCAGATCCAGGACAAACACGGAAGCCGTAAATCTGGCATCCGTCACACGGGGCAGCGCGCGGCCAAATCCAGCCGACGAAAAACACACAAGTCAGCAACATCGGCCCAGCTTGATCTTGACCTTTAAGCGGCCGGTTCGGCTTGCTTGCTCTCGCCATCAACCTCGGCAGCCGCCCTGTCATCCCAACGCACCGACCAAAGGTAGTATTCCATCGCCGCTCCCACCACGCCTGAAACGAGACCGATCAGTGCAAACGCAGGCGCCAGTTGAGGCGTAACGAATAGCAACACGGCGATGGCAACAACCGGGATACAAAACGTGAGATAGGCCGCCAACCGCTGCTCGCGTGCACCTTGCGCAAGAGGGATTGCGGGCTGAGACTGCCATTCAGCCGGCGCCGTCAGCTTTACACGTTCGGGCCCTTCCGGACGGGTGAACCGCAACGCGGCCCAGGCGACCACGACCAACACCAGCAACACGCTCACAAGCCACGGCTCGATCTTCACGAACAGCCCCAATGCAACGGGCAGAGCCACCGACCCGAGAGCGACTGCAAGCGCGATATCTCGCACCCGCTCAGGGGTCGAATTAGACTGCGTCAACGCAATAGACTTGCGTACGCCTCTCCCATAGCGCCATGCGGTAATCACCCCAGCAGCTGCGGTCACATCCAGTAATAGCATCGCGACGACCCCAAAATGGTCGCTGTCAGGTAGAACGCCAAGAACATATCCAAGACCAAGAAGCGCCACCAACCCAACAGTTGACGTCGTCAGTGCCAATGCGGCCGCATGCCCGCGCAATCGCTTCATTCTCAATCCCTCAGTTATCTTCAAGACCGCATAACATGAAAACCTGAAGATAAGGCTTTCTGTTTAGACTGCTGATGATGTGGGTTCATTTGAAACAGCGGCATCCTTCGAGCGTGCACCGGCTGGTGTTTGCGTTGATTGCTTGTTGGGTCGCAGTCCCGGCATCGCCTATGAGTGCTCAATCAGCATGCAAAATGACCATTGAGCCCATCCAACAGTTGCATCTCAAACGGTTCTACACAGACACCAACGGCAGCCAGGTTCGCGCAGAAATCCGAGCGGCCAACCGTGCCCAAACCAGACCACTGAAAACCTTTCTCACCTCTATCGCCGACTTTGCAGACCGTGCGGTCCACTTTCAAGGTCGATACGCGGCGCGTTGTGGGATTGATGCGCTCAGCACTTGGGCCCGAGCAGGCGCATTGCTCGGCAAGATGCCGACGAAGCAAGGTGAGCATCATCGCAAATGGGCTCTAACCGGTCTCGCACTTAGCTATCTCAAGCTTAAGCCTTGGACGACGCTGGAGGATCGCAACCGCATCAACCCATGGCTGCAGGCAATGGCCGACGACGCGCTAGTTGTGTTCGAGAACCCAAAGATCAAACGCAACAATCACTTGTACTGGCTGGGGTTAGCACTTGCGGCCGTCGGGGAGAGCACCGCATCCGATCGGCATTGGGATCAAGCAGAAGCAATACTGGACGAGGCCCTCGATGGTATTCCGTCGTCTGGAATGTTGCCCCTTGAGATGGCGCGCGGAGCAAAAGCGCTCCACTACCATGTATTCGCAGTAACCCCATTGGTGGTGTTGGAGTGGTTGGCGCGTCAATCCGGACGACCGGTTGCCAGCACGCAGCGCGTTGCCTTGGACCGGCTCATTGATCGCACCCTAGAAGGTGTGTCCGATCCGTTTTGGTTTGAGACGACATCCGGCGTCCCCCAACATTTGCCAAGCAACCGGGCAAACTTCGCAGGCTATGGCTGGCCAGTCCTGATCGATCCCGATGGTACCACGCGTCGGCAAAGCCTCATCTTGCCAAACTACGCGAAATCGCATCGCTGGCTTGGCGGTGATATCCGGACACTTCTCGCCGCGGTCAAAACCCGCTAAATGCATGCCATGCGTGTGATCGTCCCGCCAAACCTCCTATTCCGTAAAACCTTCATTGCGGCCGTCGTCATCATGTGCACCACAAGCACACTGTTTGGCACTTTCGGAAACGCCCAGAGCCAGTCCACTTTAGACAAACCTGTTCCAGAAATTGAGGCACTGCGAGCTTTCTGGAGCCCCATCCTGCGCCGGCCTAAAGCCAGACCATCACGCACCCCAGGGACACCGCAGTCACAGCGACTATCCAGACTTGCAGCACTTGGAGAAAGGCTCTTCTTTGATAAACGCCTCTCTGGCGATCTGACGATGTCGTGCAGCACATGCCACATCCCTGACCTTGGATTCACCGATGGTCAGCCACGCCGGATGGGCAGACGCGGCCAGCTCCTGTCCCACACCGTCCCAAGCCTCTGGAACGTGCGAGATGCAAAAGCTCTGACCTGGAGCGCTGACGTCGACACTTTGGAAGAACACGTTGATGGCCCCTTAGCTTCAACAGACGAAATGGCTGGGCGCTGGGCGGATGTGGTCAATCGGCTTCGCGCTGATCCATCCATTCTCGCGATGCTCCCGAGAAATATGGTCTTATCACCAACCGTCATTCGAATCGCACTTTCTGAGTATCAACGACAGCTCACTGCACCACGCACGCGGTTCGACAATTGGATTGAAGGAGAGGTCAACGCCCTTACAAATGAGGAGCAAACTGGTTTTGCTCTCTTTGTTGGACGAGCATCATGTGTATCGTGCCACAACGGTTGGCGGTTCACTGATGACCGCTTGCACGATCTAGGCCTCAATGGTGCGCCTTCCCCCGGCCAATCGTTGCTCAAGAAAACGCCGCAACTCCGCGGGATCACTGCGACTGCTCCGTATATGCACGATGGTCGCTTTGTCAGCTTAGCCGAAGTCGTCACTCATTACGCCGCCACCGGCCTCGACGTGGGACTGAAAAATCAGGCTCGACCAACGCGCCGCGAACCCCTTTCAGCGGACGAGCAAAAGCTGCTTCTGGCATTCTTAAAAACGCTCTGAGTTGCATACAAACGTAGTTGTCCACACCAATCTGTGGATAACCACAGCCCGACCAAAGCTAACGGTCGGGCCCAACAAGGCATTAGACGAAAGTGTAACCTTAGATTGAAGTGGTCAGTCTGAGAATAAAAACGCGTTTCTAATCAATTCTTTGCGCTGTCACTTGCCGACGCAATGTCAAACTGACCTGCAATAATACGGCGGCGCACAACCAATCGGGCACAATCCAATATAGATCAGATCACGGAAATCCTGTTCACTGTAATCATGGCCGCTATAGAACGTCAGCGGTGACTAGACGCAGCAGCGAACCGCCGTCCCTCGCGAACGCTGGCTGCACTCCGGAACGAGCCGTCGCGGCTGTGCCCCCCTTGCTCGCGACTGCCAAATACAAAACCGGAGACGGATGACGGTGCATTCTCTTTGGTCCCTCTTAGAGGATGCACCGCCCCCCTAGTGGTGAACCCAAAGAAAAAGCAAGACCAAGCGGCGGCTGTTCAACATTTGAAGCGTTGTTCGGATTACCAGCCAGGGCGGAAAGATGATCGCCCCATCAACGGAGCGTGACCTCACCTGTGTCGCACCGCAGTAGGTCCGAAGGCGCCCGCTTCCAAATCATCGTCTGACTAAGGGTTTTGAGGCCTGCATATCCTAGGACGCGAAGATCGCCGTTTTCCATTGGCGTCAATTCCACGTCAAATTTCTGACCAAAGTCCGGGTCGAAGATCCAACCATTGTCCCACCTCCCGGCGGTCACGGGCTGTACGTCCCCGATGATCTCAAGCCCACATGCGGATGTGTTCTGCGCGTTCTTCAACCACACCAACTTTCCACACAAACCGTTCCCGCAATTGGAAATCTCTACCGCGCCACGTCCGGTATGCTCAAACCACAAACCAATCGGCGCCGAAGTTGCCTCGGCCGCTCGCGGTGCCATAGCAACCGCGCCAGCACAAACGGCAGCCAGAGCCACACAACACATCAACGCCATTTCGCAAACATGTCTGCTCAACCGAGTCATGCCGGAGCCCTCTGTCATCCCTTCGTCCTAGAATGTCGACGGTGACTGATTGGCTGCGGATTGGCAATCGCAATGACTGCGTTTCTGGACAGGTTACGGGTTGATTTTCATAACGATTCAAAAATCACCAAAGTTTTTTGATTCCCAGCTATTGATCTAAGCGGCAAGCTCAAGGCCGGTTGGTGAAGTCGAACGCCTTGTCACCGGTGCTTTCAGAACCGAGATCCGCGAAGGTTGTGCCAGAGCGTTTTGTGACGTGACAGACCAGATGACTTTTTGAGGTGCAAATCCCCACTCAGCGTTAAGACGCAAACCAGCAGCTGCCCTTGCAAGAGGACGCAAAATCGAAAACCCATGCGTAAGGACCATTTGCGACAACCGCCGTGACTGCAAAACGTCGACGAGTGACCATAGCCTAACCAGCACGGCAACACCTTCTGCCGTGGATCCCTTGAACGACTGCCAAAAGCGGTCTTCAAACCGCTCACGGGTTTGAGGTGTGTGACCATCGAAAAGCACCCGTGTATTTCCGCTCATCACAATCAGATCGATCGCCTGTTCCATCTGGGGGCCGGCAACCATTGGCACGTCTGAGATATCGAATGGGATCTTCATCGTCGTTATCCTCTTAGCGGGAATTATCGTGATCCGTGATTATCTGCGAATACCGACCAGGCAGAACCTGTCAGCAGGATCACGTCTTTGGCGCGCGCAGTGCTGAGCAGAAAGTCGACATCGTGGCCAACCAACTTGCCGTTCACATTCATAACTTGATCGCCCGCAAAACGATATTTGCGACCGTCTTCAGCAGCAATTACGCCGTATCCAAGTGTCTTGCTGAATTTCGTTATTTGACCGTGCATATCAATCTCCAATTATTTCCATGTGCTTTGCGGACAATTCACGCTGACACAGGGTTATGATGGAGCGAATATGACGCACAGTTGCCAGCCCGGCTGTTCCCGGGGCAACAACAATTCGCGCCTTATTTGATTTGGTAAATATTAAATGAAGGGTCGGTCGTGGCTTCAACCACTATGGAATAATAACATTCCAAATTGACCAACCGGAGAGGTATTCCACACCGAATACAGGGATCACCGGCCCAGCCAATAACTCTACTGTCTTCTCATAGGGCCGCCAATTCCAACTCAGGTCATGGCACCTTTTTGTAGCACCCGACCACGCTGGCAGAATTCTCTACGACTGGGCTTGTTTTTGAAGCTGGACCACAGCGGCAGGTTCTCCTGGATGGTCTTCACCAACAATCAAACCATCATCGATGCGAATAATGCGGTCAGCATACTTCAACGTGCGATGGTCGTGCGTGACTGCCAACACGCCACGGCTCTCATCCTTCGCAACACGGGCCAGCAGCTCCATCACGGCCTTACCGTTCTCACCGTCCAACGCTGCCGTCGGCTCGTCCGCGAGAATGACGGATGGTGACGCCGCCAATGCGCGAGCGATGGCAACACGCTGCTTTTCACCGCCTGAGAGTTTGGAGGGAACAGCTCCGAGGCGATGCGACAGCCCGACCTCTTCAAGGGCCCCCTCCGCCATTTTACGCGTCTCAGTCTTACCTCCGAACTGAACATCGAGGGCAAGCAACACGTTCTCCAGCGCCGTAAGGGTTGGGAAAAGATTGTAAGACTGGAACACAAATCCGATGTGCTGCCTGCGGATCGCGGCAAGACCTTCCGGAGAAAGCCCCTGCGTGGACTGAGCCGCTATATTCAACGACCCTTCGTTTTGTTGCATGATACAACCAAGTATCGAGAGAAGGGTGGTCTTTCCGCTGCCTGAAGGCCCCATCAGCAGCGTAAGTTCACCAGCGCGCAACTTAAGATCAATACCCTTGAGAACCTCGACAGCCATAGCGCCGGAACCGAACGATTTCACGATACCACTGGCTTGCAAGATTGCATCGCGGGGCTCGCTAAGTTCTCGAATTGCTTGACGGTCGCCATGTTTGCTCATGGACGTTCCTTATCTGCGATTGAAGTGAAAACAAAGAGTTTCAGGGAGCTTGCGGGCCGGTCATATCAAAAAGCCGGGATTTCTCCAACGCGCAACCCAACCTAAGGCGTGCCCACACTTCGTCGATAAGGTGCACCAACTCAAACACAAACACCATGCGCCATGTGCTCGCATCAGCTAAACGCTGTGACAAGTCGACGGGATGCCGATTTCCAGCATCCCGCCAAAGCCCCATGTTCGAGGAACCAACTGAGGGCTTCAATTCTCACAAGGCACATCAATCGTTAGGCCTGCGTCGGGGACGTATTGATCGCACAGTGGGACGAGGTTTGATCTTGCAAACGCCTTCTGCTGGGGTGCAGCACCACCCGCAATCCCACCAACGTCCGAGGGTTGTATTTTGAGCGCAGCCTGGTGGAAGGGCGCCAATTCAGGCAACGGCACGTCAGCAGCATTCAAAACAACACGCTGTGAGGACCGGCTCAAACTCGGGTCGGTTTTGCGTTTCGCCAGTTTAGTGTCGGCAGCTCGTTTTGCCGCTGCTCGATTGCGTGCTGCCAATTGTTGCTTGCGCTTTTTCTCAGCAGCACGCTGTTTTGCCAACTTCTGTTTCTTGGCCGCTGCTTTCTTCTGAGCCAAAAGGTGTTTTCTATTTTTAGTAGATTTTTTTGAAGGCTTAGACTTCTTTGTGGCTGATTTATGGGATTTTCTCGCCTTTTTATGTGAATGCGCGGCACTCGGTTTGCCAGCGTGTTTTGCGCTTGGATGAGCAACAAACGACCCAAGAGGATACCCAAATTGGAGTTTCACACCTTTTCCAGCTGCTTCAGCACCAGCAACGAAGATCAAAGCAAAAAACAATGCAGCGAGTGTTGTTCGTATTGCGCGATAACGGTCCATTGGCCCAATCCTAGTTTTTTACAGGTGAGAACTGTGTGTCGAACAAAGAGAACATACCTTTGAGCGGGACAACGCGCTGTCTCGCTTGAAACAGGTGCGCCAACAATTTTTAGGCATCGAGTTACGCTTATGCAGCGCGTGAGGAGATTGGTTTTACTGAAGGGCGTCGACGGTTCATCTTGGCAAGACGCGTGCTGACCTGCTCTGCAAAACGCACAATGCGCCCAGACACGTCATGCCATTGCCCGTTCAGACTGTCAGGCAGTGCAACAAATTCAACAAGACCACCAAGTTGCGATTGCAGCGTCCGAACCGAGCGGTTCTGAGCACCGCCACCAGTTGCACCAGACAGCAGCAAAACGGGTTGTCGGACGTCCCCAAGGCGGATGGCTGATTGTTTGCGGGCACCGTTCCGGCCCCACCCCGCCATCAAAAGACCGGCTACAGAAAACACAGCCAGTCCAGAAAACAATGCAGTCGGCACTGTCCGGTTTCGCAGTTCTGGGTCAACAATAACGATAGCCTGAACGCCAGTTTCATGCGCGACAGCCGCTGCAAGTGCATGCTTCGAATCTTGACCCTGCGCACATACGATCAACGTGGAACAGCGACCAGATAAGGACTGAATTGAAGAAGAAAGGGTATCAAGGCCGGCACGATGAATAGTGACATCACCGGAAAACGCATCGACCAAGCCGTCCACGCTATTGCAGTCATTGGATTGAGCCGCGCTGGCATCGCCGACAAAAATCACGCCAAGGTTTGATCGACCCGCATTGTCTGATTGCGTCTGCACGGTCATGTTCTGCCCCTAAAATCTCATGTTCATGTGGGATGCAGATTAGGAGCTGGTCGAGGGTGGCCGCTGTTCCCGCCGGAACGCTGTTCGGTCTCAATTTCATCGATTGAGGTTACTGCAAGGTGAATGGGCGCCTGTGCAGTCGGTACCTGTTTTGATGATGATCTGTGATAGCTGTATCTGCCGGAATGGACGGTTACCCATCAAATACCCTTTCAACAGACACTGGAAAGTGCCAAATTCCTCAGGCACGTAAGGGTTTTAGAGCCTAAACGTGGAACCGATCGCATCTTCCAAAGCACTCAAGGACACTTTAATGACCGGCAACAATAGCAATTCCCGAGGACATGCGATCATCAGTTCAGACGCAATCTTTGAGGGTAAGATCCTCAAGGCCGAAACGGTCGAGGTGCATGGGGAAGTCCTCGGTGAAATCGAAACCAATCATCTGGTTGTCCATCATGATGGGCGCGTTTTCGGGTCAACGCGTGCCACGTCGGCAAGCGTCTCTGGACAGGCGGAAGGAGAGCTTGTCGTCAAGGAACTCTGTGCGATCACCGAGACTGGAAACGTCGTCGGAGATGTTCGATATGGTCGCCTGTCACTCGCGCAAGGCGCCAACTTAGAGGCACATCTGCGCAACATTCCCCCAGAGCTTGGGGGTGATTTCGAACTCGTCGTTCAGCGCGGACAAGCCGTCGCGATCACAACTGCCGATCTCACCGCCTTCGATCCCGACGATGCAGCCGTCGATCTGACATTTACCGTTTCAAACACAACAGCCGGCCACGTAGCCCGTAAATCAGAAATCCGATCGGCTATCAGTACGTTCACCCAAACTGAACTGGAAGCAGGATTGATCTGTTTCAAGAGCGACGAAACCGCGGCTTTGGATGGACGCTTTGATGTGGTGGTAACTGACGCATCAGGCGCAACATCAGGTCCTGCACGAACCGTCCGCGCGAAGATTACTGCATAACGACAGTTACAGTCTTGGCAATCGAACAGCGAACCACCGAAGCGAATTAGCGGGTTAGCGTGTCTGTTTTTCAACTTCGAGCTGCATGCGACGGTTGAGCTCCTTGAAATCGAACTCAAGCTGACTGCAGGCCTTCTCGGGCCCGGCACAGTTGACAACCATATCCAGCGTGATGGTGTCGCCCTCCTTGAGCGGCACGCGGCAAACCACGGCTGGATGGGCCGCCTGGCTTTCCTGAGTGAACGTCCACATCGCGAAGGTCGCCTTGTCCTGCAGAGCGATATACGACGCATCTTTATGCACTTCTGGCAGCTTCCGCTCGTCTGTAAGCACTTTATAGAGCGCATCTGGTGCCATCTTACTGGCTTCAGCGCACGGCGAAACCTTACCCTCTGAAGCCGTTGCCACAGGTGGCGTCTCAGCAACCCCCAAAGCAGGCATCACGGTCATCACGAAGCATGCTGTGCAAAACGTTTTGGCTAGTCTCAATGACATTGTGTCGTCCTCCCTGGCTGCCGGTTATGGTCCGGCGAGCTCATTTTAGTAAGTGTACCGTCATCACTACGTGAATTGAGTGAGTTTCGACCGGTTTGGACCGTCAAACCCGGTTAACTCTGCAGGCAGCCCTCGATCGCCTTGAGCGCATCGGCCGCTTTCGAGCCATCAGGCCCACCGGCCTGCGCCATGTCTGGGCGTCCACC
Organism: Pseudomonadota bacterium; assembly: GCA_039819885.1. Taxonomy (GTDB): domain Bacteria; phylum Pseudomonadota; class Alphaproteobacteria; order Rhizobiales; family Hyphomicrobiaceae; genus JBCBRD01. Next base: position 5,844 of record JBCBRD010000043.1, on the reverse strand, counting down.
ACCACCTTTGCCGCCAAGCGCTTCAGCACCTGCGCGCACCAGGTCAACCGCATTCCATGTATCGGTCAAATCCTTGGTCACACCCACGGCAAGTCCCGCCTTGCCATCTTCCGTGGTCCCGACAATGGCTACGATGCCAGATCCGATCTGACTTTTACCAGCATCGATCAGGCCTCGCAGATCCTTTGGGTTTAACCCATCGACCTTGCGGCCAAGAAACTTGGTTGATCCAATTTCGCGAACACTCTCTCCAGAACCTGCCGCACCACCTCCATCGCTCACAGCCAGTGCTGCTTTGCGTTTAACGTCCGACAACTGCTTTTCCAGCGTTCGTTTCTCGTCGATCAGCGAAGACAACCGCTCCAACACATCTTCTGGTCGCGTCTTAAGAAGGGATGCCGCATCGCGAAGCCGACGATCTTGTTCACTGAGATGCTTGCGAGCCCCACCCGCGGTCAACGCTTCAACACGCCGAACACCAGACGCGCTTGCACTCTCCGAAACAATCGTGATCACGCCGATATCACCGGTCCGTTCGGCATGTGTCCCACCACAAAGCTCAACCGACCACGCCTGGCGCGAATGTCCACCCTTCGCAACACCATCGTTACCGGCCTCATCAGGTGAGTGGCCCATGGCAACAACGCGGACCTCATCAGCATACTTCTCGCCAAAGAGTGCCATAGCGCCTGATTCGAGAGCCTCTTCGCGGTCCATGAGCCGTGTGATGACCGGCGCGTTCTGCGCAACAATGGCATTGGCCCGGCTTGAGACCGCTTCCAGTTCGTCAACCGACAATGGCTTGGCATGTGAAAAATCAAAACGCAGACGGTCTGGTGAAACCAAGGAACCCTTCTGGGCAACGTGACTGCCTAACGTGTCACGCAAGGCCTGATGGAGAATGTGAGTGGCCGAGTGGTTGGCGCGTGTTGCACCGCGACGGTTGCTATCAACGCGTGTCTGAACAGCGTCTCCAATCGATAAAGCGCCCGATGACATTTTTCCTTTATGTGCGAAGACGTCACCAGGTCTCTTTTGAGTATCGCTGACCTCAAATGTAGCGCCGCCGGCCGTCTCAATGAGACCTGTATCACCGACCTGACCACCTGATTCTGCATAGAACGGCGTCTGGTTGAGTACAATCCACGCATCACCCTTAGCGTCGGTCTCTAGCTGCTCGACCAACACACCATCTTTAATGATCGCCACAACTTCAGCCTGGGCGGTCTCGGTGTCATAACCAAGAAAGTCGGTCGCACCAAATGCCTCGCGAACCTCAAACCAAGCCGGCTCCGTTTTCGCTTCTCCGCTGCCCTTCCACGCCTTACGAGCATCCGCCTTCTGTTGTGCCATGGCGGCCTCAAACCCCGCCTTGTCCACCTCGATCTGGCGCGCACGCAGCGCGTCTTCAGTAAGGTCAAGCGGGAAGCCGTATGTGTCATAGAGCTTGAAAGCGACATCACCCGACAACGTCGCACCGCTTTGGAAATCGTGCGTGGCGTCCTCTAGCAGGCCAAGTCCTTTATCAAGGGTCTTCCGGAACCGCGTTTCCTCAAGGCGTAGGATCTCTTCGATCATCGACTGACCGCGTTGCAACTCCGGATAACTCTCGCCCATCTGCCGGACCAATGCCGGAACCAGACGATAAAGCAGCGGTTCTTGCGCCCCGAGCAAATGAGCATGCCGCATCGCTCGCCGCATAATCCGGCGAAGAACATATCCGCGCCCGTCATTTGACGGCATCACGCCATCTGAAATCAGAAAACTAACCGCGCGAAGATGGTCAGCGATCACGCGGTGGCTCGCCTTGTGCGCACCATCTGCTGCAACCCCGGTTGCTTCAACCGAGGCGCTAATCAAAGCCTGAAACAGATCGGTTTCGTAATTGTCGTGCGTGCCTTGTAAGACAGCCGCGATCCGCTCAAGTCCCATACCGGTATCAATCGACGGCTTTGGCAGGGGCTGGCGCTCACCGGGTCCAATTTGGTCGAACTGCATAAACACGAGATTCCAGATCTCGATGAACCGGTCCCCATCTTCATCGGGCGATCCCGGCGGGCCACCTGGGATCTTGTCGCCATGATCAAAGAAGATTTCAGAACAGGGTCCGCACGGGCCCGTGTCACCCATCTGCCAGAAGTTATCGGATGTTGCGATCCGGATGATCTTATCGTCTGAAAAACCAGTCAATGATTTCCAGATGTCAAACGCTTCATCATCGTCGTGATAGACGGTCACCAAAAGCCGCCTGGCATCCAGGCCAAACTCTTTCGTGATCAACGTCCATGCGAACTCAATCGCTTCTGATTTGAAATAGTCCCCAAAAGAGAAGTTACCCAGCATTTCGAAAAAGGTGTGGTGCCGCGCCGTATAACCCACGTTGTCCAGGTCGTTGTGCTTGCCACCAGCTCGTACGCATTTTTGCGATGATGCCGCGCGCGAGTACGGCCGCGCCTCCTGCCCGGTGAACGTATCCTTGAACTGCACCATTCCAGCATTGGTGAACATCAAGGTGGGATCATTGCGAGGCACGAGCGGAGACGACGGAACAACCGTGTGTCCTGCCTTCTCGAAATAATTCAGAAAGCCCCTGCGGATCTCATTGACGCCAGACATGTGCGCTTCTCAAACCTTGTGAAACCATCATTGAATAGAAACGGTTGCCCGCTGTGATCGGTTGTATCTAAAGCGAAAGGGCGAATATGCGAACAGGAGAACACGCCGACCTGAAGACACGCATCAAGCAAACAAGCACGCCCTCATCTATGTTCGCCTACCCAACATCCGCATCAAGACGTACGCACGGCCACGAGCCGCCGACCGACCCGAACAAAGGCTTGTAACCGCCGCACTGCTGCAAGTCTAGGACAGGCGAAACTGGAGCCGGATGCGGCTCAAGCAGCGGTCCAGCACCACCAGCGATGTGATCCAGATAAACAAAGCGGCTGAAGCGCAATTAGCCACATCATCAATACATAAAAAACAAGACAGGCCACCCGACGCACAACGGCCCAGCTGTTCTAAAAACAATCACTCCCGGCGCTATCGGGCACCGGGAGGTGAGTGAACATGCCCAACCACTTGGTGCAATACACCATACACTTTACGCCTTCCGCGCCTTGGCAGGTTTCGCGGCCGTTGCACCCAGCGGGCTAGTATCGAGGGGTGCGTGATCCCCGGCATCATCTCTCGGAGGCGTGCCCTCGGCACCCTCTTCCGGCTCCACCAGCAGGTGATCAGCAACCAATCCCGCGTTTTCTCGGATCGCCCGTTCAATCTCGCGAGCAATAGCTGGATTGTCCCGCATAAAGTTTTTGGAGTTCTCGCGCCCCTGTCCAATGCGGGTATCACCATACGAGAACCAAGCACCGGACTTCTCAACAATGCCGGCCTTGACCCCCAGGTCAACGATCTCGCCAACCTTGGAAATACCTTCGCCGTACATGATATCAAATTCGACCTGCTTGAACGGCGGTGCAACTTTGTTCTTCACCACCTTCACACGTGTTTGGTTTCCAACGACCTCATCGCGGTCTTTGATGGCACCAATCCGTCGGATGTCCAGACGAACGGACGAATAAAACTTCAACGCATTACCACCCGTCGTCGTCTCGGGATTGCCGAACATGACGCCGATCTTCATGCGGATCTGATTGATGAACACAACCATGCAGTGCGACTTGGATATGGAGCCCGTCAACTTGCGCAGCGCCTGACTCATCAATCGCGCTTGCAGCCCCGGCAACGAGTCGCCCATCTCACCTTCAAGTTCGGCTTTTGGTGTTAGAGCTGCGACAGAGTCGATGACGAGCACATCCACAGCACCGGATCGCACGAGCGTATCGGCGATTTCTAAAGCCTGTTCGCCGGTATCAGGCTGAGAGATCAAAAGATCCTCAACTTTGACGCCCAGCTTTCGAGCATACACAGGATCGAGCGCGTGTTCGGCATCAACGAACGCCGTTACGCCACCCTTCTTTTGCGCCTCGGCAACCACGTGCAGCGCCAGTGTTGTTTTGCCCGACGATTCAGGTCCGTAGATCTCGACGATCCGTCCCTTGGGCAGTCCACCGATACCAAGCGCAATATCAAGTCCAAGCGATCCGGTTGGAATAGCCTCAACGTCAATCGTCGTATCATTGGCACCGAGCCGCATGATCGACCCTTTGCCGAAATTCTTATCGATCTGAGCCAACGCGGCCTCAAGTGCCTTCTGCTTGTCCATTCCGCCCCCTCCAACGTCATGCGCACGTGCTGTACGGCCATCGGCCTTGCGTCCCTCGACGACGCGCAGATCCGGCTTGCTCATAGCTCGATTCCTTTATCCCACGAGTTGCTGATCCAGTCTATCCACATGTACATGATTTGTTCCATAAGAACAAGATGAGAACATCACGGGATCAATTTCGAGGCGATGGAGGAACGAGAAACCGCCCCCTGGGGTGCAATCAGGGAGCGGTCTGGCGCGGATGACGTCCAAACCCAAGCGGACGTTGCGCAGGGCCTGCGCGATCAGATCCGTGAGGGGGGCAGATCCGATCCAGCAGGAAATTGGAGCAGGGGAGGCGACATTCGGGGGTCTGGGGGTGCAACACTGCCGCGTTCACCCTGCTCCAAAGACGAGACCCAATGAGGGGTCATTAGAAAAACGTGTCAGTAGCAAGTCTGTTCAAGCTCCCAACCAACGACCTTGCATTTCTCGCGGCCGTTCTTGAGGACAAAACACTTGCGTTGAGGGAACCGCTTGTACGTGCAGTACTTGCGGTGCGAGGCATGACCTTCGTAACCATGCATCGGTTGATCGAATTCATAGGTCTGCTGATAGATCTCGCTGCTACCTTTGCCGGCATGAGCGGCCGAAGTGGCAAGTATCATGGTGAAAACAAGAACCGTTAGGCTGACAAGGCTCACTGCGGGTTTCAGCGCTCTGGTCATCTAGACCTCCATTTGGAAGATGGCGCTGAGATCCAACGCCGGAACTGAAGTGACAATAAGCAAAGCGTTGATGGGCCGCTGTTCCACCGGGAACAAGGGATGCAAACTTAACAAATAAACGCCATCGTACACTGACCGCCGCCCTCACACCGAAACGGCCATTGGAGCGCCCAGAAAATCCGTTCACCTCTTTAGAACGTCATTGCTGTCTAGGCCTCGCAGCTGGATATGATCTGCAGACCGAGAAAAGCCAAGATCAGGGGTAGGGAAGCCTTGAGTAGTCACACAATGACGGACCCGATCCCATCGGGGTCCATCTCGATCCTATCGACCCGCATACGTGCACCTGCCGCGAGTATGGCAGCCGTGACGGCAATCCTTGTGAGTTTTTCAGCCACGATCGTCGAGGCGACCCCGTCTCTAAAGCCCGACACGCCGCCGGGGGCAAATGAGCGTGCAAAGACATCGAAAACGGCTGAGCCGACCTCAGAAACGAGACCAACACCAGCTAAACCCGATCAACCGGTCACCATGGACCAGTTTCTCGATCGTCTCATGATTGCGGAATCCGATGGACGCCTGACTGCCAAAAACCCGCTTTCATCAGCGCTTGGCCCATTTCAATTCATTAAGTCCACCTGGCTCGACGTCATGAAACGCCACTTCCCAAAGTTGGCGGAAAAGTCGAGCCGCATAGAATTGTTAGCGCTTCGAACCGACATGAAGACAGCGCGACAGGCAGCTGGTGCTTATACCCGCGACCTCTCAGCTGCTTTGCAACGCGCGAACCTAAAGGACACGTTCGTCAACCTGCGCCTGGCTTATCTTCTGGGACCCTCAGCAAGTGTCCGGGTTTTGCAGGCAAAAGACGAACAACGAGTCGCCACGCTAATCTCCAGGGCAGCATTG
>JBCBRD010000042.1:0-19738 GCA_039819885.1 Pseudomonadota bacterium | reverse complement strand
CTAGGGCGTTTAAAGCTCCAACATGAAATAGCGCAGCCAGATCGAGCGTATCAATGCACACCCTAAACGAAATTGACCAATTATTTGAACTGATGCCGGTATGGCTCCGTGTTGTCCTACTCGTTTTTTTTATCGGGTTCAGTGTGCTGTCGGTCTACGCGCGAATTAACCTCGGCGTCGGAGAGAAAGTATTCTCTCGGATTCCGCGACATCGAATCCGCCGCAATACTGGGCATATTCTTCAGTACACAATCCTGCCAACGATCGTGGCTGCTTACTACACGCACCTGTTTTGGGGCTCACTCTAAGCGTTATGTTCGCCTAGAGAGAAAGAGTGACTAGGCCGACAGAATATCCGCGCCGCACTCGTCGAAACCAAAGAGGCGCCAATTCGCAATTTTCAGCGGTCATCAGGAAGGACTGTTTGACAATGGCCCACGCACACTTGGCATTTGAACTGGCTGGGTTCGAGGATCCAGATGAGACGGTTGCCGAAAACATCAATCGCATCCATGGCAAGGCACTTGCGGAGTACGTCGCGCGCGAACTTTCAATGCTCGGCTACACGGCAAGCGATATCTGGCCTGAGGATCACGGATGGGACTTCGAAGCGAGCAAAGAAAACAAGGTCTACCTACTTGCATGCTGCGTCGCTTTGAACGGCAACGAACAACCGAACAAATCGAGGAACGAGGCCCACATCACATGGTCCCGAAAACGTTCATTTTTCGACACACTGAGAGGAAGCAACGCTCTCAATTCAGAAGACGAGAGTATCGCGGATCTTCGCATCATTGCGGCCAAACTAGACGCCAAAGCCCAGCCCCACTTTGACATCGCATAACCGACACCACGGGCAGAGTGTATGCAGCTGGTCGGCGACGCCCCGGCAGCAACCAGCCCCACGCAGACACAGATAGTGAGACCGTTCTACGTCTGCTCTTCACTGTTGAACGTTCTAATATGCACGGCCATTCCCTCGCCCGCTTCCCACTAAACACACCGCCTCGTTTGGATCGGTACAACGCCGTCAACTGCGCTGAGTTGGGACGATCAGAGAAATCAAATGGCTATGTGTTGGGCATGCTCGATATCGAGACCAAAACTCTTCACATGATCACCCGATAAAAAAGGACCGATCTCGAAAGATCAGTCCTTCTTCATTTCAGCGTGGCCCGCTTGAACGCGAACGACAAGCGGACAAAGCGGATCTAACTGCTACTTGGAGGGTAGTGAGGTTTGAGGCGCCAGAGCAGGCGAAAAAGCCAATCGTCAAAATACGCACGATTAAACTCACGGAACGTTTTCGCAAAACTCGGCAACGGGACCAGAACTGGATGAAGGCTGAGAGCCATTGGGCTACTCCATCGTCGTTTTGAATGCCTCACCAAAGGAGCACCACTGCATCTGTGAGTTGAATGCAGCAAAACCCCTGGCAATCTTAGCCACCAAGCCTGACACCCGGCACAACGCGCCCGCTCCCGCTGCCAGGGATGACAGTAGGAAGGCCCGTGATAGGCATCGGATTTGGTGAGGTGAAGCGGTCCGTGATGGGATGATGAAAAGCTTGGAAGATGAAAACCGTCAGATACTCCCTCGGGCGGTCCCATCGGTCGCCGCCGCGTATCTGACTGGTTGACGCCAGTCCTTAGAAGGAACCCGTTTGGGCCTTGTCTTCGAAGGATCAAGGGCAGTTGCCCCCTTTTGCCGTGACGCGCTCACAAACACGATCTTTGACCGTATTGGCCAAAAATCCAGTTGAGGTCCAAGCCCTCACGGAACCTAACGATAAGTGATTCGTGTGACGGTCCTCAAACAGGCGTGCTGCACCTGCCCATAAATGCCGAAAACGAAGGCATTCCCGCAACAGCGCACTGTGATGACGAAACTTTAGGCACCCACCGCACTGTCATCACCTTGCGGCTGCAGTGCATCCTTGGCAGCTTTCGTCACAGCCTGTTGAACCTTCTCAAACGCGCGGACCTCGATCTGTCGAATCCGCTCACGGCTGACATCGAACTCGCTGGACAACTCTTCCAACGTCTTGGGATCCTCTGACAATCGACGCGCCTCGAAAATACGCCGCTCACGATCGTTTAGCACATCAAGCGCAGTCGCCAGAAAGGCGCGGCGCTGCAGCATTTCCTCGCTTTGCGCCAGCGTCTCTTCCTGCGTTGGCGCATCATCAACAAGCCAGTCCTGCCACTCGCCAGACTCAGCATCCTGACGCAGTGGCGCGTTGAGCGATGAGTCACCACCCAACCGCCGGTTCATCGATACAACGTCGGCTTCGGGAACACCGAGCTTTGTCGCAATTTGCTTCACCTGATCTGGCCGCATATCGCCGTCTTCAAGCGCTTGAATTTGGCTCTTCGCCCGGCGCAACTTGAAGAACAGCTTCTTTTGCGCCGCGGTCGTCCCCATCTTCACGAGCGACCACGATCTCAGGATGTACTCCTGGATCGACGCACGGATCCACCACATGGCGTATGTAGCCAGGCGGACTTGCTTTTCCGGATCGAACTTCTTGACGGCCTGCATCAGCCCGACATTGCCTTCAGACACAACCTCGCTGATAGGCAAACCGTAACCGCGATAGCCCATTGCAATGCGCGCGACCAGCCGCAAATGAGATGTCACCAACTGATGGGCCGCATCCGTATCACCATGCTCCTGCCAGCTCTTCGCCAACATGTACTCCTGATCCGGCTCCAACATGGGAAACTTTCGGATCTCGGACATGTAGCGTGACAAACCAACAGAGCCGCTGCCGACTGATGGGAGTGTTTTAGTAGCCATAATTCGCCTTCAGTTCACCGTCGCCCATCTCGTCGCACCGCCGAACCAAAGGTGGTCCTCAATGAGCTTCCTGTGACGTTAACGTCCGAGGCATCCAATTTGATCGCCCCAGAACGGTCCGCACAATTCACAATCGTGGGAAAACCCACCCCACTTGTACAACCTTATCTCTGAAATACACAAAAAACGTGGTGGAAGCAGGGCCGGCAGGCGGAGGCCATGTCGAAATTTATAGCTTAAAAATCAATCGATTGAGCGTTCCGAGGTACTCTTATCCGCCATTGCTTCAATATCAAGGCGATCGGCCCAACCAGATTTGTTGGCTTGCCGCTCTGCACGATCCGCGCGCCCCTCGTTGGGCCATAGGCTCACAACGCATACGATCAACAACAAGCCCAGTCCCACAAACACCTCAACCATGCTGCTGAACATTTCAGCAGAACCACCGTGAGCCATAAGAAAGACTACCATGACAAGGGTCGTAAGCAGCTTGAAACGCATTGGCATGGAATGATCCTATAACTTTGCAGACGGGACTGACGAATAAATGCCGCTCTGACGGCCTGGCAAATACCAATTCAGAGCAATTCTCAGATTAACCCGCATCACTTTGAGATAATGTTGTGATGCATTTCCCAATCTCGTCGATAATCTTCAGACCTCGTTAAGCACGTCTTTGAGCCGGCAATAGTCCTCGGGCGGTGGCCGCTGAAACCTCAATGCTTCTCCGCTGATCGGGTGCTCAAATCCAAGCTCTCCAGCATGAAGCATTTGCCGTGTCGTTCCCTCAATTTGTGCAGCAACATGCTCCTCAAACCGGCGCGCGCGGGACTTGAAACCTAGAGCATAGAGCGGATCACCAATCACAGGATTCCCCAAATGTGCCAGATGCACCCGGATCTGATGTGTGCGCCCCGTCTCCAGGATTAGCCTGAGTTCACTCGCCAGGATTTCCCGTGATCCAACATTTGCAGATGACCCTGCTGATCCTGAACCGGTCGATGTGTTAGCTGCCGCCGACTTCCGCGTCACTCCAACACCCAGTCTCTCCAAAACTTCAAACTGCGTGGCAGCAAACCGACCACGCTTTTCGGGGACAACGGCCATCTTCAACCGATTGATCGTACTACGACCGAGCGGCGCTTCTATCCGCCCTGAGCTATGCATGGGTACACCCCAGCACAAAGCTGTGTAGGCGCGATACAACCGGCCATCGCTTCCATGAGCGGCAAACTGGGCGCTCAAGCCTTGGTGAGCGGCATCGGATTTCGCAACGACCAACAAACCGGTCGTATCCTTATCCAGCCGGTGCACAATTCCAGGACGGCGGACACCACCGATGCCCGATAGCTCTTCCCCGCAATGAGCAATCAGGCCATTGACCAGCGTACCAGTTTCGTGACCTGCAGAGGGATGCACGACGAGACCGAAAGGCTTGTTGATGACAATCAGATCGGCATCCTCATGAACGATGTCAAGCGGAATCGCTTCACCGGTCGGAACCGCAGATGCGGGTGGCGGCACCTCAATTGTAAAAACATCCGACCCCTGGACCTTGCGCTTCGGATCAAGCAACACGTCATCATGGCATCGAACAGCACCAGACCGAATCAAGGATTGCAGACGCGACCGGCTGAGCGTGTCCACACGTTCAGCAAGAAATCGATCCAACCGTTGACCAGCATGGATATCTTCAGCCACAACGATCAACGGCATTGCTATCGGCTCCGCCTCGTTACCATCGACGACAACGCCAGCATCCAGACGGCGATGATCAACCATGACAAAAACCTTGGCTGACCGGGGCAGATCGGCTCAATCGACAAGACTGCGACCGTCTCTGAGATGACATGTCCAAACGAAAGAATACTGAAGGCATGACAAACCCAGAACCAGGGACGCGCCCAAAAACCTCAAACGACGGATTAAATACAGCAACAGACATGCCATCGTCCCAAGCCAAGGAACCGGGCCCGGATGATGCCAAACTGCGTGCACTCAAGATCTTAGTCATCGTCTTGGGAATTGTTTTGATCCTTGGGTTTTTCACGGTCATTGGCCGTATCATCTACCTGGTGATGAGGACGCCCGAAGGGGTGCCGGAGGCGGCGAAAGTCACGACCAACCCGTCACTTGTCACGCCAGGCATGACGCCTGGAGACATCAAAAGTCTGACGAGCGAACTCAAAATCCCAACCGGGGCGCAGATTAGGTCTGTTTCGATTGGAGACGGCAACCTGTTGGTACACTATGGACCAGCACACACCAAGTTAGGCGTTGACGGGCTCAGCACCGATCAAGCTGCAAAGCCGACCTCAGTTAACGTTCCAAGCAAAGATAGATTGGGCGCACAAGATCCCGAACAAGGCATCTTGGTTGTCGACATCAAGACCGGACGTACCATCCGAAAATTTATTGTGAAACCCAACTCGCCGCGCAAGTAGCGAAGGGATCAAGGTTCATTAGCGGACGCTCGATCAAGCGCCCAGGACCAGCTTCCGCGGATCTTGAAATCCGCCACGACCAATCACGCGGGTGTGTCACCGCTTACTTGGTACGATCCAAACGTGTGATGCGTTCAAGCAAGCCACCCGATCGTGGAACCGGAGCGGCAACGGCAGCCGTCTCAGCGAGTTCTTCAGCGGCGTTTTGAGTGGCAGTTACATGCGGCTGATCGGCCTCAGTTGCTCCCCGAACAGGACCGCCAGCGGGTTCCAAGTCATTCGCTGGTTCACTAGGCGCTGGTCCACCGGCTATTGCACCCGTTGCGCGTTGACGAGGTTCTGTAATTCGATCTGTAAGACTGAGACTTGCGCGTGGGTCAGATACGCGCGCCGTTGATCCGGGAGAAGAACCAGATCGCGCACCAGGTGGCATGACGCCAGCTTCGTCTTCAGCCGCCAACAAGCTTTCGGACGTCGTGACCAGATTGTGGACATCAACAGGCGACCGCGTCCCCGCACCAACCTTACGAAGCTCCTCCATGTAATGTGACGCCTGTCGAGCGAGCCGTTCATTCGTAGCTGCAACCTCTGCTCTCAAGGCCTGTATAGTCGTTGCCTGCCCTTCGGTCTGGGACTGCAGCGCGGCAATCCGTGACTTCATCGCCATCTTGCCCTCGGCAAGTGCGGTGTCCTTGCGCTCGCTTTCCTGGTACGCCTTCAGCGCGGAATTCAGACGATTGATCTCGAGTTCTTGATCTTCAATATCCGATTTCATCTGCCGCATCGCAGCTTCGGTCTGGCGGCGCGTACTCGCCCCCTCACCGGTCGTCGATCCTTGGACATCGCGTAGGGACGCCTCAGCCTTGGACAATTGCTGACGCAGACGCGAAATCTCTTCGTCGACATTTGCCTGTGGGCCTGCCTGTTTTCCATTCGATCCATTAAGCGACGACATGGCATTCACACCGCCCGCACGGCTGACCAATGCTTGGAGCTTGGTAATCATCTGCTCTTGATCCCGGGTCTTTGCCCGCAGTGCTTCCATTTCGGATCGCAGTGCCACTTCACTGTCGAAGCGTGGATCTCCCAGACCTTCGCGATTTCGTGCAGCGCGCGTCGTGAGCGCAGCCTGTAACCGATGGATCTCGTCACGGTTTTGAGTGTTGATCTGTGTGGTTTCCTCCAAAGCGCGGCTTTGGCGATCAGCCGCTTCAGTCAGCCCGGAGATCTCTCGATCACGTTGTAACAGCAGCTTCTTGGCTTCAGCTAACCTCTGCTCAACTTTCGGCAGACGGTCCATGATCGTCTGCTCAAGCACACGCCGGGCATTTTCATGCTCTTCAAGGTCAGTGCTCTGCCTTTTGGCCTCATTTCGCAACTCGGTAATCATACCGTCGCGACGATTGATCTCAACATACTGGCGGGCAGACAAAAGGGTCGTTTTTTCCACACGCTCTTCAAGGTCGTGGATCTGAATGGCATATCCTGCCCGAAGCCGATCTTTATCAGCTCTGATTTCCGCTTCGGTCAGCGGCATCGCGCTCCGCAAAGCCTGCGTCGTCAAACGCTCCACGCGTTTGCGATAGACCGGCATCACGGCCAAACCCAGCAAAACAGCAAGGAGAAAGCCCAGAGTCACAAGCATGGTCGATTCAATGCTCAGCAACGCTAAGAGCTCCACCCGTCTTTCGCTACGTCATCCGGCCAAGATCTCATACGGATCGTTGAAGACCTGCGCCATGCGCAAAAATGACATTGCTCGTGTCCAAACCTGCGACCACATTCCCTCGGTGGAACACAGCGCGGCGCCCCGGCTCGAGGTCACCGCTCTTTCTTTTACGCCGAGATGGCGCAATTCCCAAACACTGGTTTGCATTTAGATGGCAAGCTGGTGCGGTTGCGCACAGATGAGGACGCAAAATGAGAGCCTAAAACGGGTTCCACGTCGGGCTCCGTGTGTATTTCAGATAACCCACGTTCGCTCCGAGCCTGAGACCCACGCCTGCACGGATGGGCGCCAAAGTCACGTTACCACGCTTTTGAAACTGAACGCTGACCCCACCGACCAGATAGGCTGACCCCTCAACCCCTCCAAAGCGCTCATAAATCTGTGATGGGTGCCTCAGATTATAAACCAGCACCATGGTCTTGGATCCTTCAGCGCCAAAGTCATATCCAAGCGTCGGACCCTGCCAGAACACCTTGTGCGATCCATATCGGCGCGTATGCAACCGACCTTCGCCATATCTCAGGCCAGCGACAAACGCTCCGCCTGCATCCTCGCCAAGAATGTATCCGTTGGGACGACCCGCGTTTTCGAATGCGTACTCAACCGCGCTCGCAAGACCTTTGCTGACAGAGCCGAAGAATCCATGGCCTGCGCGGATGATCTCACCTTGACTGTAAGTGGTATCACTATCATCGGCATATCCCTCACCATCTCGCGGCGGGAGCCTGCGATAATACTCGCCGCCATTGTCGCGATCACGCGTATCTGGATTGCGATAGGGTGCACCGTAGTTGTCATTTGGTTCGCGCTCGTACTGCGTTTCCGGTCGATAGACAGGTCGACCATCACCACGCCCAGTCCCGCGATCTGGCTCGCCATAATTTGGGTCATAGGGCTGCGAACCCCGATTATAGATACTATCGGCGCCATAGCCCCCGTCTGCTCTACCAGACTGAGCGGGTCGATAGGAATCGTCAGCGCTCCCCCCGCCAGTTGTATTTCCACCTACTGGCGGTAAAGGCTCATACGTTTGGGCCAGTGCCGAAGGCCCGCCGAGGAAGCTCAAGGCGAGAATCGTCAAACAACCAAGCAGCGGTCGGAGTGTGAGCACGTCGGCGTGGCCCAGTTTGAGAAGCGAGCTTATGCGCATTATGGTCAACCCAATTGTGTCCCCGTGCGATGGCTGAATGCCGGAACCGTTCATCAACGATACCGCATCAAACCACGCTTATTCATTCGCATTTTCAGCAACATAAGACGCAAGGGGTCTAACGCTGCCATCAATGTGCAGAACTGATTCGGTTTGAAAAGTGACACACGATTGCGCCGAACTTGTTGCCAAACTATGGCCACCGCAGCTGACGATATCCCGCCTGCTAAATATCGAAGCTGGAGATCAGATCCGGGTCGCCCCACGCAACGAAATCAGGATTGAGATAGCCCCCATTGGCACCACCGTATGTGAGCTTTTTTCCATCCAGCGTCGTGACCGTACCACCGGCAGCTTCCAGAATTGCCTCGCCAGCCGCTGTGTCCCACTCGCTGGTGGGACCGTGACGGACGTACACATCGCCCTCGCCCTGGGCAATCAGGCAGAACTTTAGTGAAGACCCGATCTGGATCGGCTTACACTTCCCGATCTTCTGAAGAATGTCCCCAGTGACAGCATCCATATGAGATCGACTTGCGAAAGCCTTGAGGTTCTCCGGATCGGATGGACGCGTATGGATCGTCTGCGGCATGTAAGACGCAAGCTGTTTTAGAGACTTTCTACAGGCAACATCCGCCATAATCGCATGCCCCACACCCGTCGTGACAAAGAGAAGGTCGAGTGCCGGTGCAAATATCATCCCGAACATCGGCCGACCATGATCAATCAGCGCCACGTTGACTGTGAACTGAGGCAGGTGATCAATAAAATCCCGCGTGCCGTCCAGTGGATCGACAAGGAAAAAGGGTTCGCCTAAATTTGGCTTCCGATTGGCGCCATGTGTCTCTTCACCAATCACCAAAATACCTGGAGCGACCTTCTGCAGTGCAGCGTGGATGACTTCTTCCGCCTGATGGTCCGCAATCGTCACAGGCGTCCGGTCGGTTTTCATCTGCACGCACAGGTCTTCATCGTCCCATGCATCGATTTCGAGCCGACCAGCAGCCAAGACGCCTGGTAAAAGCGCGTCTGCAAGCCGCCATCTGTCAATAACCAGAGCGCCGTCACCCATATCTACGATCGGACGATCAGAAATGTGATCGTCTGACCTTTCAGCTGCGCCGACTGGCCTGCGAACAGGCTTCATTCCATCTGCTTCACTGGCGGCAGCGGACGCATCATCGGGTTCGTTCGACTTCATCGTGGCTCTCTTGACCCACTTGCTCAGGAAAGCAATATGTGGTGCGGGCTTCTACAAGCACAACCTTTGCATCTGCCCAGCCACGCGTGTATCTGTCAAATTGTCAAAAGCCGCATGCGGTTCGAGGCGAGGGTCAAAGCGTTAGTTGACAGTCGCATGGCTTAAGATGCGGTAATCGTGCACGTATTGTGTTTCGCGGCTTACCGCCGACGTCCGAACCAAATTCCGCACCGGATCGTTTTTCACCCTGCGTCCGTCCGGGCTGCATGGCACACGTTGCCGGGAAACCGGCCTGACGCTAGGGGCACCTATGACCAACGTTTCATCGTTATCCGACCTTGACCTTGCAGCACTCGTTTCGAGCAAGATCTGCCATGATGTAATCGGCCCGGTGGGCGCCATTCACAATGGCCTCGAAATCTTGGACGAAGACGACGATGCCGACGCAAAGTCCTACGCTCTCGATGTCATTCGGAATGTCACTGAGCAGGCCTCCGCCCGCCTCCAATTTGCCCGCTTTGCTTTCGGCGCAGCCGGTTCGGCTGGAGCATTGATCGATCTCTCGACAGCCGAACAGATTTCTCGTGGTTTCATCGGTCAGGGAAAGCACACGCTCGAGTGGTCCATACCCCCTGCACACATGCCGAAAAACCTCGTCAAACTCCTTTTGAACCTCGTGGCCAATGCTCCCATGGCACTCCCACGCGGTGGCTCAATCACAGTCCAGCACGACGGTACAATGGAAGCCCCCACCTTTGTCCTAAGATGCTCTGGGCCAACAGCTCGTCCGCCAAAATACCTGACAGATTTCGTCGGTGCCAGCACGGAACCCGAACTCGATGCGATGAGCATCCAGGCCTACTACACCTGTCGTCTGGCAGCGACGTCGAATATGAGCCTGGAAATCCTACAGGACGGTGACGACATCCTGCTCGTTGCGCGCCCAGCAGCTTAATTCGATAGCTAAAGCGGCAGTTTTTCACCTACGTCCTGAATTGGATCAAAGGAATGCGCAAACGGTGAATCTTTTTTAACGAATCACCGTTCATCCTCCCCCACGATAATTGCGGATAACGTTGTCCTGGGAGCGCCCGATGAAACTATGCATGGTGGTCGATGATTTTGAAGTCATCCGCAAGATCACGCGACCAATCGTAGAAGAACTTGGCTACCTGGTCATTGAAGCTGCCGATGCTGCAACGGCAGCGGAGCACTGTGTCGGCGAGATGCCAGATGTGATCATCGTTGATTGGACATTGCCAGACGCCGACACACACAGCCTGATTGCTTCGATCCGAGCTGAACCAACTGCCAAAATCCCGGTGATCATCTACCTAACGACCGAAAACAATCCGTCTGACCTTATAAAAGCGCTCAACGCAGGCGCGGATGGCTACATCATCAAGCCGTTCCACCGCGAAACGTTGCAGGACAAAATCAAGAAACTCACCTCGAAAAAACCGATGATGGCACTCGCTGACTAGAGCGTTTCAGACGTAGATCGAAACGCACCAAGACCGCGACTGCGGTCCGGCGCGAGCGCCGCACCCGCGTAGGGCCAGGCCCATCGGCCGGTCGGGCCCGTGAGCGAAAAAGCAAGATCGATTCCGCCTAAAGCGGAAACGATCTAGAGCACCGGGCGAAAAAGTGGATACCGGTTTTTCGCGTAAACCGGTGCGAACGCTAACATACGACGATCATCGAGTGATTCAGATAAATCGCCTGATGATCTAGGCGGGTTGTTGCAGCATGAGCCAAGCTGATACGGTTCCTGAGAAGGCGTATTCAGCGAAGAGTTCCTAAAGACACCCACCCGTGCTGCGCATTGAAAAATTGAAGATCCCGCACGTGCCACCGCTTTCATTCTCGATAGCGGAAGGTACCTGTTGTTCTATCGAGGGCCCGTCGGGAAGTGGGAAGACCCGGATCTTGCGAGCAATCGCAGACCTTGAACCCTCGAACGGCCAAGTCTTCCTTAGCGGCATCGAACGCAACGAAACACCTGGGTTTGAGTGGCGACGTAAAGTCCGATACGTGTCCGCCGAACCAGGTTGGTGGACACCAACTGCACGCCAAGCCTTTCCAAAAGAACGAACTGATGCAGTGGAGCGTCTCTGCGAGAGGCTAGGGCTCGACGCCAATTTGCTTGACCGCGATCTCGATGTTGTTTCAACCGGCGAACGTCACCGTATCGCATTTGTCATAGCGCTGAGCGATGACCCGGCCGTGCTCCTCCTCGATGAGCCAACTGGCAATCTGGACGCAGGCAACACAGCCTTGATCGAAGAGCAAATACGCTACCTTTTGCTATCAAATCGAATTGTCGTACTCGTCAGTCACGACCCTGCCCAGATCGAGCGGCTGGCCGACCAACGTTTGCAGTTGGCGCCCCAAGAACCCCAATCGACAAGCGGTGCGATAGCTCCAAGCAACACAGAAGCGGCTGGGATGATCGGGTCAAAGCCATGAACGCAGTAGATCTCTCTCTGACGGACCTGGTGCTTGCGAGCACACTGATCCTGATCAACGGTGCGGTATCCCTCGCGTTCGGACTTCGCCTAGAACGCACGTTGCTGATCAATACCGTCCGCATGGTTGTCCAACTGGCACTGATCGGACTCATTCTGAAGTGGATTTTCACCCAGGCCTCACCCGGTTGGACTGTTGCACTGGCTTGCGTGATGATCAGCGTCGCTGGCTTCGAAATCGCAATGCGTCAGGAGCGACGCTTTTCTATGCCCGTGACATACGGGCTCGGTTTTGGGACGTTACTCTTTGTTGGGCTTTTCACAACGAGCTTCACGATCGGCGCGATCATCGTGCCCGACCCAGTCTCCGACCCACGCTACGTTCTGACGATCCTTGGCATGATCCTAGGCAACACCATGACTGGCGTAGCACTGGTCATGAACGCGATGACGCAAACGGCAAGCCGCGAGAAGCGCGCAATAGAAGCCCGCCTGGCGTTTGGACAAACGCGCTTCGAAGCTATGCGAGACATCTTGAGTCAAAGCCTGCGAACAGGTCTGCTGCCGATCTTGAACGCCATGGCAGCAAGTGGAGTGGTCGCGTTGCCCGGAATGATGACTGGCCAAATCCTTGCTGGTGCCGACCCTGTCTCGGCAACCAAGTATCAGATCCTCATCATGTTCGCGATCGCAGGCGCAACCGGGTTGGGTGTCTTGATCGCCGGTATCGGGACAATGGTCCTGCTCACCGACGATCGTCACCGCTTGCGACTTGATCGACTAACATCGATCAAAGCCGACTGATCACGTCCACCTGACATGCCAGTCTCACCAGCAAACTGAAGCTTCAGCCTTGCAGGTGTATTCATCGAAAACGATCAGGTCGATGAAGAGTTCGCACGTGACTTTCTTCTTGCCGGTACGATAGCCGGAGATACCGCGTTCCGACGTCCATTTGGCAATGTAATCATCCAGCAACCGCTTGGCATCTTTCGCGGGCCCTTCCTTACCGTAGTCGTTTACAGAGAAGGCGAGCCGCGTGCACTTGGCGTGCGCCTCATTGGCGGTCAAACCGGTGAACATAAAAACAGCAAGCAAAGACAAACAGGAAAGCAACAAACTGCGCATCAGGACCCAACGCCTCGATATGGTTAACGGTGCTAACCGAGATAGCGCACAGACAGGCCTTTGCCTAGAGAAACGCGTGTTGAAGTCGCGTGTTCGGCAAAAGCGCCGGCCCACGGGCAACACTAAGATCCTGCAATAGAATTCCGAGTAGTGAGTTGCTCAAACGGTGTTTTAGATGAGCGCCGGATAGAAAAAACCCACCGACGAAAAGCCGATTGGATCTGAATATTCGTGATCGATAGTCGCTTAAAGCGAATTGCCAAACATGACGCCAAGCCGGCAAACCCTGACCTGCGGCAGCCCTGACGCTCCGCGTTAGTGCATGTAGGGTGCATCACCGCCATGCGGAGAAACGCCACTGTCGAAGAAGAAGCCATGATCAAACGGCCCAGCAAGTGTCTGGTTATCGCTATCTAGATCGCGGAACGTATTGGTGGACCCATACTTCGTGCGCGAGTCACCGTACGTGTTGATGGTATCACCCTTTTTGTAGGAATACCCACCACGTCGTTGCACATAGCCGCGAACCTGTGGCCCACCGCGATAATACGATGAGCTTGGGTGTGCACCACCTTGCCCTTGGCTATAGCCCCGGTCGCCCGCCTGCGCGGCCGAGAAGCTCGAAAAAGCCAAGATAACAACAGTCATTGCCGTGAGAACCCAACGCATCATCTATCCAAACCTCTCATGTCACCCTCAACCATCAATATACCCCAATTCAACACGATAGGGGTCGAACAAACGTTAACTGCTAAACACGTATCGGTGAGCTGTCACAATTCGGGCACGCTGCACAGCGTTATACCCACTCTGAACTCAATGTATTTGATCGTATTCAAACCGCTGGTCCGCTCCAATCAACCGCCCCCAGTGGACAAGCGCACCGTTGCAGTTCGGCCAGCTTCATCACTGAGAACATCGATCAGCTCAGGCAACCCGTCTCGCAACACACCATCCAACTGAAATGGTGGATTTGCAATGCCGACACCGCATCCGTTTAGCCGATCAGGATCGGTCGGCGCCCTAAGATAGAGCTCCGCGAACAAAACGTCGCACGACGTCATCTCCGCAATCTTGGCTTTGAATACATCAACCGGCGCAGTCGCCTTGATGGGGTACCACAAGATAAAAATGCCGCTGGCAAACCGCTTCAAACCTTGGCGAAGCCCGTCAACCATCCGGTCTAATTCGCCAGGTTCTTCAAAAGGTGGGTCAATCAAAATCGCACCGCGGCGCTCCGATGGTGGCAGCAGCGCCTTCAAAGCCGTGTAACCATCAAGCCCCATGACCTTGGCCTGGGTCACGCGCTTCAACGTCGTAGCCAGCTCATAGCGATCCTCTGGGTGCAACTCGTTTGCAATAAGTTTGTCGGTCGCACGCAGCAACGCCGCAGCAATCATCGGCGACCCTGGATAGGCCATTGAAGCATCACCGCCAGTCGTAAGGTCACCCGCAAGACCAAGCGCCCCTCGCAAAGCCGCTTTGTATGGACCCATCAATGCCTGCAAGGCGGGGGAACCGACAAACTCTGCTGCAGCGCCCGGTGTCGATGCAAAAGTCGACAGCCCGTCGATACCCAATCGCCCCACACCGTCACGCCACTCGCCCGTCTTCTCCGCCGCCTCAGAAGACAGGTCGTAAAGACCCACTCCCGCATGTGTATCGATCACACGGAACGGACGTGCCTTGCGTTTCAAATGGGTGATGACATGCGCAAGAACGACATGCTTCAAGACATCGGCAAAGTTCCCAGCGTGATAGGCGTGTCGGTAATTCATGTTCGTTGCTGAACGTATTGCGTGGCAATCAGCCGTTGGCCCACCACCGTCAAGCCTTTTTGATCCACCGACCGGCCCCGTCTTGCTGCCAGTATGTCAGCACACATCCGGCCTCTTTGGCGCGTTTCCAATCCTCGCGCGCACGCGCAACGGCATCACCATCCGCACCATCGAAAACAAACACAATGCGGTCAAACCCCTCAAACGCAGCGGCATGCGCACCATCAACCATGAAGCGGATCTGAGCGCCATTGGGTGTATCGTCGTCTTCCGTAAGATAGATCGGTTCGTGCGCGGCAAATCCATCTTGGCTGCGGCCATGCGGTAGAAAGCTATCTTCGCGATAGGTCCACAACGCATCGTTCAGGGCATCAACGCGTTCCTTAGAACCAGCCTGAACAACGGCCGTCCATCCACGCTCAAGAGTTTTTTCAAGAAGCTTTGGCAGTACCTGTTCAAGACCCTGACGCTCAAGATGATAAAACATCACATCTGTCATTGCCTGCGCCCCACAGCAAAACGACAAGCATTGGCGGCGTCTTCGAACGTTTTCATGCCTCAAGCCTGTTGCGCAAAAATCCTGCCGCATAGAAACGCTTCAAAAACCATAACAAACTCCCACCTCATCGGAAGGTTCAATCTCACAACTTTGCTCTTGCAATCGGCGGGTTGAAACCATATCTCCGTCGTCCGGAACGGCGCCATCCAGTATTGGCTGACGTCCGTGCAGGTCGGGACTGGATTGCGTGCGCAAGCTTTTTGCAATCTGGTCCCGCCTGCTGCGATCCCCGACCCAACCAAGCGGAACGTGGGACTAGCGCTTTCTCAGCACCCGACGCGGCACTTCCCCAGCGTCAACCAGCGCTTCAATGCAAACCCGAGACAACCTCTTGCCGTTCGAGCGCATACAGCTCCGAAGCTTAGACCCGCCAACCTTGTACTTCTTGCAAAATTTGCCGTAGTCGCCACTGCAGGCAACTTTTACCCGGTCGCTTACTTTCTTTGCTTGAACAGGACCTGCGCCAACAGGTAGTGCAGCGATGACGACGGCACCAAGCAGCATCGCGATGGGTGCGCGTCGTCCATTGGGGTGGCGCGAATTTTTCGTCAACGTTCTCATTCCTCCTGCGGTCCACCGAAAAAGTCGACACTCACAACAACCCAAAGTGCTGACTTGAAAGACCGCTCCATCCTTGAAGTGCAATCAGCCAATAGCCGATCAAATCACCAAGCCCGCCAGCTTGAAAACGTGGTTGCAACGAACCCAGACCAAAACATTACAGTTTGGCCCGGTTGAAGCGCATGCATTATAGTCTACGCAAAGGTAAGCGGCGAAAAAGCATATCAATTGCGACGCTTACGCGGCGCGTACGGGTTATCACCCTTCCTTAAGTTGAGGCGAATCGGCACACCCGGCAAGTTAAAAGCCGACCTGAGACTACCAGTCAGATACCGAACGTAGCTTTTCGGCAAATCTTTCGGTTTGGAGCAAAAAGCGATAAACGTCGGAGGACGCGCGGAGGGCTGCGTCATGAACCTAAGACGAATACGACGACCGCTGACAGCCGGCGGCTGGTGCTTATGGGTTGCTTCGATGAGCCAACGGTTGAGTTCAGACGTTGGAATGCGCGTATTCCAGATCCGATAAGCCTCAAAAATCGCATCAGCCAGCTTGTCGAGGTTGCGTTCTGCAAGCGCGGAAATCGGGACAAGCTTGACATTCGGCACCTGCGAAAGGCGCTCTGACACCGTCTCGTGCATACGCTTTAGGAACGCCTGTTTATCTGGCACGAGATCCCACTTGTTGATCGCGATAACGAGCCCGCGACCTTCCTGCGTGACCATGTCGCCAATCGTGAGGTCTTGATGCTCAAACGGTCTCTCAGCATCAATGATCAGGACAACGACTTCGGCAAAACGGATCGCGCGAATGCTGTCGCTGGCCGAAAGCTTTTCAGCAACTTCGTTGATCTTGGCTTTGCGGCGAAGTCCAGCCGTATCAAACAGCAACAACCGCCGATCACCGATCGAGACTTCGCTTGAAACGCTGTCCCGCGTCAGCCCAGGTTCAGGCCCGGTAATCATCCGGTCTTCGCCGAGAAAGGCATTCACAAGCGTCGACTTACCGGCGTTCGGCCGCCCGACAATGGCAACACGAACGGGGCGGTCCACCGCCATGGGGTCTTTGTTGATGTCACGATCCGCATCGGCATCAGTCGGCGAAGTCTCCAGGCCCAGTGCAGCCTCGATGTCGGCCAACATCTCACCAAGACCTTCGCCGTGTTCCGCCGATATGGGAACCGGAGAACCAAGACCAAGCTCAAATGCCTCGTAAAAACCTTCCTGCCCGGCGCGTCCCTCGCACTTGTTCGCAACCAAGATCGATGGGCGGCCAGATTGGCGGACAATCCGCGCAAAGGCTGTATCAGCAGGCGTCACACCATCGCGCGCATCAAGGACAAACAATACGAGATCAGCATCTTCGATCGCTTTTTCCGACTGCTCTCTCATCCGAGCAGCAATCGAGCCGGCACGTGATTCTTCAAGCCCCGCCGTGTCGATCAATGTCACGGTATGCGAGCCGATCTCGGCCTTTCCCTCGCGGCGGTCTCTGGTCAGTCCGGGCATGTCAGAGACCAATGCCGTACGCTTACCCGTGAGACGGTTATACAGCGTGGATTTGCCGACGTTCGGACGTCCGATAATGGCAATGGTGGCCGAGGTGCTCATAGCCGCTTGGATATCCGCGTATTCGGGGTTGGCTCGGCCTCCCATTGGAGCCGACGCAAGCGATCGTGGTGACGCGCAGATTGGCGCGCAACAGATCGCGAACAGCGCTTATGACGAAATTCCCAAGAAAAGCAATGAAACCGACCTAAAAAGCAGCCGCCAATGATTAATTGTAAGCAACCAACTGGGCGCTGTCGGTCAAAAGCAACATGCGGCCCTGTGCAACAATTGGCGGGATGAACATTTTTGAACCCACGCTCTGTTGCGCAGTCACGCGCCCCGTGAGGGCATCCACACCCACCAGGGCACCTTGATCAGACGTCAACCAAAGCAAGTTGCCAGCCATTGTCGGTCCAGACCATGTCCGGGATCCAGGAAGCTTAGCCGTCCAGCGAACTGCACCCGTGCTACGAGAAACCGCGAGGAGACGACCGGACGTATCAACGACGAACACACTGTCACCAGAGACCCAAGGCGCTTGTGTTCCAGCAACATCAATTGACCACAACCGCTCACCGCTATCAGCTTGCGTCGCAATCATCCGACCAGCATGCCCAACCGCAAAGACAGTCCCGTTGTCGATAACTGGCCGTGCCGCGTTCGACAAAGAAGCGAGCTGCGAGTTCCCACGTGACCGAGCAAGGCTTTCCGTCCACGCCGGAGCACCATCAGCCACATTGAGAGCCATCAAATCTCCAGATGGATAAGGCACAACAACCAGATTGCCATCGACGGCCGGAGAGACGTTGATCACGCGGCTTGCCTGCTGCGGGATCCCCCGGACAGCCCACAACTCCGCACCGTCTACGCCTGAAAGACAGAAAAACCGCCCTTCAGTTGTGACAACAAACACCCGATCACCCACAGCCGTCGGCGACGCACGAACGGGGGTCCCAAGACTACGTTCCCAAAGCTGCTTCCCGGTTGCAGGATCGAGCGCCACAATTCGGCCGAACCCGGATGCCGCGTAAAGTCGGCCGTTGTCGGCAGCAAGCCCACCACCGTAGCCACCTGTCGATGAACTGCTGAACGTGAGAGAAAACACTCCGCTTCCAGCGTTCTTCTCACTGTCAGGGACCAGCGACTGCTGCCAGACACGTGCACCACTCGCAACATTGAACGCACGAACCAACCCGTTGGCATCAAGGGTGAAAGCCTTGCCTTGATAGATAATCGGTGTCGCTAAAACCCGGCCTGACGTACTGGAACCCGATCCAGCACTGGCTGACCAGACACGCTTCGGAGAACCGCTAAACGCCAAATTGCCAGGCGCATTGCCAGGCGTCCCGCCCGGTTGCGACCAAGCATCATTTGCCGATTGGGGCGCCAGGACGATGGATGTGTCAGCGGAAGCAAGCTCACTAGGGACAGCAGCCGTAGCGTTTGTCTGCAACACTGGCCGGCGCCGACCGGGCAACGGTTTTTGAACTTCTTGGAAAGGATTGAGCTGTGAGATTTTGGGGAGCGTCGGAAGACCACCGCCACAACCCGCCAGCCCAATCAAGACAGCAAATGACGCACAGGCCGCTGAAGCTTTCCGCATGACTGTCATTTGCCCTGCCATCTCACGTTTTCCCCCAACACCGCCCCGCAACAGTTTGCGAACGGTGGGCGGAACCTCAGTTGGATGTCCCGCCTGATTTCGTCTCTGTGTCCGACGGAACTGAACTTTCGCCATCGGATTTAGTGTTCTCCGCAACAGGAGAAGCCTCACTTGAAGCTGCTGGCTCCGCTGCAGCCTTCGGATCGGTCCCGCCTGTCTTCACGTCCGCTGCATCAGCACCCGTCGCTGATGGTATTTCTTTCTCCGTCTCAACCGCAGCCTTTGCATCTGGCTTTTCGAGGTTGGACTTATTCGCATCCTCAGTTGCCGCCTCGCCACCACGGGATTGAGGCGACTTGGCCGCTGCCTCTGCTGTGACATCGGCTGCAATAATCTGCGCCAACAGCACCTGAATTCTATTCTGCATCGCCGCTGGAACGGCGCGATCACCTAACAGTTGCTCAAACGACTTACGCGCATCGTCAGTCTTTCCAGAACTCAATTGCGCCAATCCAAGCAACTCACGCGCACTAAACCGCCACGGATTCTCGTCTGAAATGAGACCGTTGAGCCGATTCTCTGTCTCGGTAAAGTCAGCCGTCCCCAGCTTCAGTGCAGCCACCTGGAGCTTTGCAAAGTCTGTAAACAGCCGATCCCCGCCGCTATTAGCGGCCTTCTCGAAGGCCGTTGCGGCCTCTTCCGGTTTACCTTGATCAAGCAAGGTTCCAGCAAGCTGTAGCTGAGAAAGCACGGAATAGCCCTCAGACC
>JBCBRD010000041.1:0-19901 GCA_039819885.1 Pseudomonadota bacterium | reverse complement strand
GAGCGCTAGATCAGACTAGAGTTTAGACGCGTGGCCAACTTAAGTCTTTGTGAACAGGGCTTCAACGCCTGGGATCAGCAAGGAGCAGACGCATCCTCGCACCATCTTTATATAAGCGATCCTGCTGGAATTTCCAGTCTCTGCAAGGTGGTGAGTTAGGTTAAGTATCGGATATAAAGGCAAAAAATATTGCCTCGTATGACTTAACTCAGCCTAGGCAGCCTCCGCGTGCGGGATTACTGCAGCCCTATCATCATCCTTTCCAGGTAATTTTGAACGGCTCAAAAGTGCAAATGCCGGTGGCACGAAAAAGAACGAGACGATCGTCGACAGCAAGACGCCTCCAGCAATCGCCATGGCAAACGGTGGCCAAAAACCGCCTCCGGCCATAATCAGCGGCAGGAACCCGCCAAACGTCGTGAGTGTTGTCGAGATGATGTGACGGCTCTGTGCGGTCACCACATCAGCGATGCGTTCGACATCCCCACCCAGAGCACGTCGGTCTTGCTGCAATGCGGTGATGATGATGATCGCAGCGTTGATTGAGACACCGATCGATCCAATCACCCCGATGACGCCCTGAATACCAAACGGATACTGGAAGATGGCCAGCGCAAGTAAGCTCAGCCCCATTGAGAGGATTGCGGCGACGCCAGCAAGCGCTGCCAACCGGTAAGAGCCAAACGTCAAGACAATCGTCGCAACCGTCAGAGCCACAATGACGCCGAGCGACGCCAACAGGTTTCGCAACGTTTCATCGCGGGCATCGCTATCGCCACCGACTTCAAGTCGATATCCCGCAGGTAAGGTCAGATTAGCAGCATCGACACGCTTTTGAATGACTTGCAGGGCAGCCTCTGGCAACACCTCACGCTCAACGAACCCTTGCACCGTATTGATGCGTTCCCCGTTCCGCCGGAAGATCGGCGTTTCTGCGGGAACAACATCGACACGCCCGAGCGCGGAAATGGGTATCCCAGGGTGCTCATCAGCCGACGTCGTCCCAGATGCACTGGTTGCAGCATTTGTGTTCACAACTTCGAGGCCGCGTAGCGCACTCACATCATCTCTTCCCTGGTGATTCAAGCGCACAATCACCGGCAACTCTTCTGAGCCCTCAATCAACGACCCGCCACGTGCACCCTCAAGTGCCGCTTGGAATTGTCGAGCAACATCCGCGAGATCCAGACCGGCCAGCCGAACCTTTTCATCATCGAGGATCAGCTCGGCTTTCGGGGCACCCGGCGCAATCTGCGTTCGCGCCTGTTGCACGCCTGGAACCTCAACCATAACAGCACGCACCGCATCACCAATCACGCGCAGCTTTGCTAAATCCGGTCCAACAACACGGATCTCGACGGGTGCATTCACGGGCGGGCCTTGCACCAAACCACGCACTGTTACACGCGCTTCAGGCACGGATTGATCAAGCTGTCCCTGCAGATCAGCCAAAACCACTTCCGTCGTTTGCGCAGACGTCGTCGTGACCAGGAACTCTGCAAAGGTCGGCTCATTATCCTGGTTAGCCAGCATGTTGTAGTAAAACGGCGGCGCGCTTTCGCCGACGACCCACGCAACATCCCGCACTTCCGAGCGTTCCTTCAGCCGATCATAAACATGTTTGGCAACCCGGTCGGTGGCGGCAAGTGAGCGGCCCTCTGGCAGCTTGACCTGCACGTAAAGCTGGTCCCGATCCACACCGGGAAAGAACTGCGGCTTCAATGTTGTGAACGACCCGAAGCCGACAACGGGCGCGATCAATGCAGCCATGATCGCAAGCCTTGGCCGTTTCAACGCCGCAAGCAAAATGGCATGCAGAGGACCACGTCCCTTAGGCACGATGTCCTCTGGTGATCTCGTGCCATGACGACTGTCTCGCGCAGTGATCCCAGCGGTAGATCGCTTCAGCATCCAACCGGCCAGTGCAGGCGTGATCGTCAATGCCAGGCCGAGCGATACAAACAACATGATAATCACGGCGATTGCGATTGAGCCCACAAAGTCTCCGGCGGGCCCGGGCAAAAGTGCCATCGGCATGAATGCTAAAACCGTCGTGATGGTCGATGCCGCAAGGGGAATGGCCAGCCTCTTCACGGCCTGCGCCACGGCTGCAGCCCGGTCTTCTCCAGCAGTCAGACGCTTTCGGATATCATCAGTCATGACGATACCGGCATCAACAAGCAGTCCAAGCGCAACAATCAGCCCGGTGACCGACATCTGGTGAACGGGAATGCCCGAGATCTGCAATCCAAAGATCGAGACAATCGTTGCAAGTGGGAGGATGGTCGCGACCACGATTGCAGCGCGCCAGCCCAAAGACACAATCAGCACAGCGACCACGATGGTCATACCGATCGCCATGTTTTCCAAAACGCCAAACAGGCGGTCTGCGGTATAAGCGCTTTGATCGAACAAGACCTTCAATCGAAGGCCAGCCGGCAGGTCAGCTTCAAAGTCCGCATAAATCGCGTTGATCCGCTTTGTCCATGTGTCGACCTGCAGATCCTCCGTCATCCGCGCAGCAACCAGGACAGCGGGCGTTCCCTC
This sequence comes from Pseudomonadota bacterium, assembly GCA_039819885.1. GTDB lineage: Bacteria > Pseudomonadota > Alphaproteobacteria > Rhizobiales > Hyphomicrobiaceae > JBCBRD01. The sequence continues at coordinate 17,354 of JBCBRD010000041.1, read as the reverse complement.
AAGGTAAGCGAGTGACGCAGGTGGCGATTGGAGCCCGCGCTTAACCTCTGCAACATCGCCGACTCTGACAATGCGGCCGTTGCTATCTTGCCGAATGGGGATTTGCCGGATGCGGTCCAGCGACTTGAATTCCCCAGCAACTTCAACGATCAAGTCGGTGTCTGTCCCACGCACCTGACCGGCTTCCACCTTCGTGTCTGCCCGCGCCAAGGCCTGAGCGACAGCATCGACCGTAAGCCCCAACGAGCTGATGGCCTCAGGGTTCACGGAAATCGAAACTTCCTCGTCCTGTGCACCGATAACATCAACAAATTTCGTGCCACCTACCGCGCGGAGCCGGTCCTGCAACAACTCCGAATAGCGCCGCATGACAGATGGTAGTGGCTGTGTCCCCTCTGCGGGGAGAATAGCGGAGATGGATGTGAAGGCGCCGGTTCGGTTATCATCGAAATCGGGCTGAGGAACACCAGTCGGGAAGTTGCGCGATGCATCAGATAGGGCATCACGGATCTCCGACCATGCCTGCTCGATTTGGACGTCGGTGATGAACTGAGACAGCTCGATCTGTACAACCGAAATACCGGACCGAGAGGTGCTTTCGATGGTGTCGATCTCGGGGATCTCGCGCAGTTCGTCCTCGATCTTCTCAGTGACCAAGGCCTCCACGCGCGCAGGATCAGCACCAGGATAAGGCGTCACGACGGTTGCAAAGAGGTTTGTAATAGTCGGGTCTTCTTGTCGACCAATCGTCGCCAACGCCGAAGCACCTGCGGCAAGCATCATCAGCACCGCCAAGGCAAAGAGCCTCGGCTTCCGGTAGAACAGGTTCCACATGGTTTTTACTCCTGAGAGCTGAGCGCGATACGCTGACCTGAGATGACCCGGTTTGACCCAACTTGGATAAAGCGCGTTCCATCTGAAACCGCCGTACGGACAAAGGCGCGTTCACCTTCCGTGTGAAGAAGTTCAACGGCCGCTTGGCCAGCGATGACACCGTCCTCGGCATCGCGCACGATGAGGATGGACCACAATCCTTTGCGGCCCTCGCTCAGCGCCGAAAGCGGGACCCACGCACCGGATTGAGCGATTGTCTTCGACAGTTGAAGGACGACAGTTTCGCCAAATGGCACGTCAGCGGGTCCGACAACGTCAAACAAAACCGTTACCGTGCGCGTTCCAGGCGCTAGGTCCGATCGTTTTCGAAAGAGCTTGCCAGTGAAGCTGCGGCTGTTGGCGATGAACGTATAAGTCTTGTCTTTTTCCAAGCCAGCAGCAGCTTGGTCGGACAGCCCGACACGGACCCGTCTTGTTGTGTCGTCCAAGACGGTCAGCACGGGTGTACCTGCCGCAACAACTGCGCCTTCATCAACGGATCTGCCGGCAATAATACCCTCGAACGGCGCTTTGATTTCTGACTTGGCAATATCTAGATCGATGGAGGCGATCTGGGCGTCGAGTCGTTCAATCGCAGCTGTTAGCTCGACCACAGAGAAGCGTGCTTCGTCGTAGCGTTGCTCCGGCGACCAGCCCTTGCGATTCAAGTTTGATTGGCGAGAAAGCGTTGTCTCGGCGAGATCGCGACGCGCTTTGATCTCATTTCTTTGCGCCACGATCTGGCGACGCTGTATTTTCAAAGGTTCCGTGTCCAGCTCAGCCAACACTTCACTGGCTTGGACGCGTGCACCTTCATCCTTTGCAACCTTTGTGACGAGCCCACCGCGTTCGAAAGAAGTCTGCGTTTCACGACCAGGTTCAAAACGCCCAACAAAACGAGCCGTGAGGTCAAAAGACGGTTGGATCTTGATGACACCTGTTGCGACACGGATAGGTGGATGCGGCTCCAACGCTGCCTCAGCACCTGCACGCAGTTGCAGGGCTGCAATTCCAATAGCCGCTGCCCCGATGATCACAACCGTCGCCGTCAAGACGCTCGCGCCTGAAACAAACCGTTGAGCGATAGATAGCCGACCCACATCTTTGTCAGAGGCCTGAATCGTCAGATCGTCTTGCGTGTCTGTCATGGTCCGCACTCCTCAGGTCATTCCAGCGCGGCGGGACGGTTGCTCAAACTAGGTTAAGGCCGCTGCAACTGCTATCGCCATCCCCGCATTGAATTGCTTTGGTTGATGGCGTGTATCAACGCTTGTAAGTTACGGTCACTAACTTATGTTAGGATCACTTACTTAGCAATCAAAAGTTAGTGAGGCTAACTTTTTCATACAACATCTGCTTTGATGCGCGAATAGAGGTTGTCTGGTTTTGGATGAAGCAAAAACCAGCGGGAGCAAGGCGACCCGGCGCGTTGTGCCGCCCTCGCGGAGGCAGGCCGTCAGGCCGAACAGCCGTGAGCGAAGAAAAACGAGAGCAATTCCGAAATGGTCGGACCTGCTCTAGGCAGCTCCGGTCAGACCTGAACAGCTTCCCGGACACCATCGAGCGAAGAGAAAGACAACGAGCTTGCAGAGTGACGACAAAACCGATCCGGCAAACCGGACCTCGTATCACCATGGTGACCTACGCGAGGCCTTGATCGGTGCTGTCCAACAACTGATCGAGGAGGATGGCGCAGAGAACTTCTCGCTGGCAGATGCATGCCGACGCGCCAAAGTCTCCACCGCAGCGCCCTATAAGCATTTCAAAGACCGCGATGAGATCCTAGAGATCATCGTCATGCGGGCGTTTGATGAAATGGCTGACCACGCTGTCGCTGAGATCGAAAAGCATGGTCCAGGAACAACAGAGTCGATGGTTGCGCTGGGTAAGAGCTACGTTGGGTTCGCAACCACTCGACCGGCATTGTTCCGTCTCATGTTCGGTCAAAATCCGAAAATCAATCAAGCTGGCGATGTTCAAGACGAGGGGCGCCGTTGCTTCGGACGTGTGATCGAACAGGTCGCAATCTATTGCCGGTCAAACAATTTGGAAGCCGACGCGCTCAATATTGCGACGCGGCTTTGGACATTTGTTCACGGCATGGCGTCGTTGATCATCGATGAGAAGTATCAAAATGTTGTGCCAGACTTGGATCTGGATGTGATGCTTGCTGAAGCGACCACAGATCTCTTGCCGACGGCATCAAAAGAGGTGTGAGCACAGCCGATCGGGCAGAACCGACTGCGCTTCTGTCATGCATTGACCCTATCTATGAACAGACCCAGCGTAGCGGGATCAGAACTTCTGCATCGTCCCATACCGATGTTGTTCGTAGCGCAAACTCTTTCGCGTCTTGGCCCAGTCGCGATCATCAAGAGCTTTAGCGGATTGGCGTGCCTTATCAGCCTTCCGCTTCAGCCGCGATGTCATCTCCGAAGACAACCCAGTGACAGCGGCACTGGCATCTAACGCTTTGACGTTTTCTTCCAGGATCTTCCGAGCTCCAGCGACATCACCGCGATCGCGCAGTTGGATCGCCTCCGTCTCAGCAAGGTTTGCGCGATATCCCGCAACCTTAGCGAGGACTGTCTGGTCAGCACTTTCTTTGATCAAAGCTGCATCAGAACTCCGCTTTGCCGTAACCTCGCGGTTTGCGGAGCGTCGCTGACCGCCTTGGAGATCCATGTAGTCGACTTTAACAGATGCGATCGCCTCTCGGCCTACATCTACATCATCGGCCCCATCGGCAGTCATCTCAACGATGAGGAACCGGTCTGATCCACTGCCCAACTTGTTCAACTTCACTTTCACGCGATTATCGGAAATTTCACCGATCGGTCCCATGATGCGCGTCGGCGTGAAACCACGGCGCGTTTCGATAATGATTTCGATATCCTGCGCAACATTCTCCATCGCATCACCAAACTCGGCATTGAAGATGCGAACGAGATCGTCGGCTGTTTCGGCAAATGAATGGTTCCCGTCACTTGCAAGCGCAAGCTGCTGCATCAGGTCTTCATTGTAGTTGAGGCCGAGCCCGACGGTGGACACAGAGATCCCGTCTTGAGCAAGTGCTTGTCCAAGCTTTGAGAGTTGGTGCGGCTTGGAAGGTCCCACGTTGGCCATGCCATCAGAAAGCAATATGACCCTGTTTACCCGACGGTCCGAGTAAAAGCGCTCCACCTGACGCCCACCTTCTTTAACGCCAGCATAAAGTGCTGTTCGCCCACTGGCCCGCAATCTGTCGATAGCATCTTCAAGAGCGGAAAAACCACGCACCGGCCCAGCCTTGCGCAGAACATCGACCTCGTGATTGTAGGCGACGAGTGCAATCATGTCGTCGCGTGACAGTCGCGACAAAGCCTCATTGGCTGCCCGCTTCGCAGATCGGAGACGATCTCCGCGCATAGACCCGGATTGATCAACGACAAGTGCAAGGTTCACAGGCGTTCGATCCGCTTCATCGCGTTCGAGACGCAGAGCGGTTAGCTCGATATGCAGATAGATTTTGCCGCCTTTGGAAGGGATGACGCTGTGCCCGAGATCTGCTCGAACCGTGACTGTCTCCGTCCCTTCAACAGGCTTGGCAAAGGCAATGGACGGGTAGGCGGCGACGGCACCAATAAACAAGGCGGCAAGTGAACAAGCGAGCGCCAGCCCAGCGGCTCTGAGGGCGTCCAGTAGCGGTCTAACAAATGTCATAGTGGAAAAACTCCTACACCAGATCGTGCGAACAATGCGTCGACCGTAAGCGGAGCGATGGGCGGAAAAGCGCGAAGTATGCGGCCAAATTGAGAAATTTGTCGCAGCTTATTTTTCACATTTTCGAGCGTAACGATTGCGTCACAGATTGGCAGCAGCGAATGATGAAAAGCGCGTACCTATTCCACTGCTGGCCGCGACCAGGCAGACTAAGTCCAACAAATCTCTGCCCGGTTTGACTATTTAGCTGTTGCTGCTTGCCAGTGCAGCAAGCTGGCCCTCGAACTTGCGCAACGACTGCTCAGCAGCATCCCATCCATCGACGACGGCGAGGTCGGCGCTGTCGAGTTCGCGGATATGGCCACGCAGGAACTCAAGTCGTTGTTCATCGACCGTTTCCATCGTGCCATCATCCATGTCGGCGTGCAGCTGGCGCTCGATGTCCTCCAAGAGGTTTCGGTATGCACCGCCTTGCGACATCAAAAAGAGTGTCCGATAGGTTTTCAGGTTCTCGCTGAAATCATGCAGAGCAAGCGACTGCTCAGGTGTTTTTGCGAATTGTTCGGGCGAATCTTCGTAAGCACGCTCGATGTTGCTCTTCAAAGAACGATCAGCCTTGCTCACAGACTGCGCGTCGATAGGCATCTGCATCAAGACTTTCGTCAAGGCATCGCGCAACAACCGTACGTCAAGCTGGCGACCGACCTCCATGACATCTTCAAGGTCACTGTCCTGGTAGCCAAGCTCGCTGGCAAAATGATCGACGAGCTTTTGGTGGAAGGCGTTGGGTCCAAGTTCACCGTCGGGTTCTGGTTCTGGTTGGGCAGCGTTGCTGGCCCTTGGAGGCGCAGCACTGGACATTGAATTGAATGACCCACCTTGCTCACTATCGGAGCTGGCGTCATCGCGGTCACTGCTTCGCGACGCATCGGCAATCAGGTTCGTCGGCAACTGCGTCAGGCTATCTCTCGGCTCACTCAGCTCACCACCGTTGCGTGCAGCCTGAACAGGTTTGGCAATCGCGTGCGCTGCCAACGCGTGAGAAAGCTCTTCGTGCGCGATACGGCGTTCTTCGCGGCTAACGGGATTGGCTTCCGAGATCATGCAAAGCGTCTTGTAGAGCTGGCTATGGACTTCAAACTCATGCACCCGCTCACCTTTTTTCAACGTGCGCTGCTGCACAAAACCGAGCGTCGAACCGGCATTCAAAGCACGCCGCACAACAGGAATCTGAGGCTCGGCCACATGGTGAAGGTTCACTTCCGATGAGTAGCCGTTCCCCATGTCAGTGATGGGGTGCAAGTTGTTTAAGACGATCTCTGAGTAAGGGCCGACGTGCGGTTTCAAGGCAACCGATAGGACCGACTTCAACTCACCGACCTTTTCCAGATCCTTGGCTTCGGCAGCCAGGTTCTTGTCGCCTTCGAATTCACGCTTGGCAACAATAGCCAGGAACTCAAGCAGCTCAGGCCGCACCAGATAGCGACCGGGCATGTTGATGTCACTGATCACGGCGCCGATGGAGCTACCAGCACTCAGAACATTTCGAACAGCGTTTTCCTCCGGCGTGTCGCGACCACTGAGATAGGCTTCGTTGGTAAAACCCTGAATGGGCGTAATGGGCTGCATAGCCCGCAGAGCAGCACGCGCATTTCCATACTTGTTCGGAAGCAGCGCATTCTCGATGGTGGCCTCAAGCTGCTGTGCACTGCGTGGCTTGTTGGAAGGCACATCCTGCAGAGGTGAGCGCACAGCATTGGCGCCGAACAGGCCGGACATGAAGACCAGCATATCGATGGCAACCGCAATCGAAAGCGCGAGATACGCTAACCGGTTGCCGTCCTGAAAGGCGTTCCATGTGACGACGAAGCGGTGCGCTTTGTCATCTCGGTTCAGCTCAGCCAGGTTGATCTGTTTGCGAAGGGCTTCTGTGTTGTCACTCGAAAGGCCTGAGTCCGAAAGGCAGCGGCGCGCAAAATTGAACAGATCATCGGCCGATTTTTGCGCTTCAAGTTTCTCGCCACCAGCACATCGGTCGACAAAAACCCCAGCCCCGTCGCGCAAGGCGAACAAAGCGCCTGCGGATTCAGCCGCTTCTTTCGGATCGCAATCAATCGAACGAACGCGGTCTTTCGTTGCATCTACGGAGAGGAGTGCCCCGAGGAGGCTCTGACACTGAGTGCGAACAGCGCTTAGGCCATCGCGCGTCGGGTCCTGGCGAAATGCAATCTTTGCCTTTTCAAAAGCAGGCAAGATGCGGGCCGGATCGACATTCAACAGCGACTCTTCAGTGGCTTGGATCTTCTCCGAAGCAGCGATCCGTTGTTCAGCCGTCAACGCCTCGCCCCTGAGCTTGGCGATCTCTCCGTCAATCTGGGCAAGTTCACCCTTTAGGCTCGCAATACGTCGATCAATGGCCGCAAGGCGCTCGCGCGGCGCACGCAGCCGCTCCTGAGCCACCTGCAATTCGGCTTCGATCCGGCCAAGCTTCGCCCGGGCTTCCCGCCAAAGGCGACCCCGGCCCACCTTGCCAGAACCTTCGACACCTTTTTCTTCAGCCAGCATGACTGCCCGCTGCTCGTCCATGCGGCGGCGGACCTCGGAAACAACCTGAACCTGCTGCACAACCGCTGTGGCAACCTCAGGCCGATTGCTCTGAAACCGCGCAAGTTCTTCCGTCAGTTGGATTTTCCGGGTCGACATGCCGGCCTGCTGGGCCTCTGCCGATGACTTGCGTTCTTGCTGTTCAGCAATACCGGTTTTGCGAGCCTCAAGCTTTTGCGTGAAGTACCGCTCAATATCGCCTTGCGATCCTTGAGCGACACTTGCCAGTCGCGAAAGTTGCTGGTCATAGCTCTGCCAGCCATCCGTTGTGAACAGCCGCTGGGACTCAATGAGCTGCTCGTTCGCAATTGTCTGGCTGATGTCGGTGAGAATTCCAGACACCTGGTTCTGCGCCCTCAGCTCGGCAGCGCGCTGGCGCTCAGATGCTGGGAAGATCGTAGAAAACAGCGAGTCGAACGAGAAGAAGACCGACGTCGTCATACAGGCCAGGAACATCACCCAAAGCACAGCATTGCGGACGATGATGCGAGACGACTGTAGATAAGGTTGCGCGATCTCAGATTGGAATAGAGCGATCAGCACGAGCACGCCAACGCCAACCAGCAAGTACACCAGCTGGTCAGCAGAAAATGGTAGTTTGCCTTGGACGAAGAGGTAAACGAAGCCGCCAACAATCGCGAAAGCGATCACCATAGCCGCGATCTTCTCAGTCAGGTTCACCACTTTGGAGGTGCCAGACGCATTCATTCCGGTGGCAAAGCTTTCGCCGATAAGCCAAGCAACGATCAGCATCACACCTTGAATGCCGAAGGTGATCATGAACGAAAGCGCAGGCTCACCTGTAAAATTCCGCATGCCGTCCCAGGTCGTCCACCCGGAAGCAAGCGATAAAACCAGCCCTGTTGCGCCAAGAAGCGCCAACCGCCAATTTGAAAACATCGTGTCTTCGATGCCGCTGAAAAGCCGATTGGCCACACGGCCAATGAACCAATAAGCAATGATGAGAACAATCGAGAGGACGAGCCACGACTGCCAATTGGCCGCCAATGCATCCATAATAGATGCAACCTCAGGCCCCACTGTTTCCGCCGCCGAAGTGGTTTGAGCAACCACACCGTTTACTATCGGCACCAGATCCATGCCCTTAGGCCTCCAAACTCAACCGCCAATCCCGCATCGTCAGTCGTGCGATCTTGCAAATCTCGTGCTCATTCCGCTTAAACAGTGGGGTCTGGCCAGGTATCAGCCATCGCCAACCACGCAAAGTAGGTCATCACCACCTGGATCATGCTGACCAGCATGGGTTTTAACCAAACAATTCTCTAAGCAAAGATCCGCAACTTCGCATCAATGGTAGTCTAACGCAGTGAACGCCACGCGTCAGGCTTTTGCAGGGCTAAAATGGGGCCAGCGTCAACATCTCGCGGATCAAGTCTTAGTCCCGACGGCTTCGAACAGTGCCGCCAGACCTAGGCCGCCCCGAGCGCCAAGGGCCGCAACGCCGAATTGCGGTCGATTTGGCTGGGTGTCCTGACGCCCGGTTGTCGACCCCTCGGCCCCGCGCGCCGTCTGAACGCGACACATCGTAGTAAACAACCGCACGACAAGCACCGCGCCTGCCGCGCCAAACGGGTGCCCGCGAACCAGCGCTCCACCATCGGCATTAATCAGCTCATCATCAAGGCCGAGTTGACTTGAGAACGCGATCGCCTGAGCAGCGGACGTTTCGCTCAATTCTACGCACCCAATACTTTTGGGATTGAACCCATCGATGCGACCGTAGAGTTTTTCAACAACCTGAATAGGAGCAAACGCCGCCTCATCGGGGCCGACACCACAACTCGCTGACTGCATCAGTCGTAACGCAGGTGGTCGCTCCAATGCTTCCCAGGTGTTCTGATCCACAATAACGACAAATGCTGCACCATCATGCAACGAACTGGTATTTCCAGGTGTGAGCGTACCATTGGGATCGTAGTACGGGGCGAGATCGCTGAGATCCTCAAGGTCGGGGTCATCAAAGGCGGTTTCGTCGCGCACCTCTTCGGCGTTTTTCCGAAGGGGCACAATCTCTCCCAAAAGCCGTTTTGTTTCATAGGCTTTGGCAGCTTTTTGATGTGATTTCCAGGCCCACGCATCCTGTTGTTCGCGAGAAATACCAAGCCGCTTTGAAAGATCTTCGACTGCCTCGAAAACTTGTGAGGCGGCATCATCGTCATCCTCGCTTGTGTCGACCCCGATGAAGTGCGGCACCTGATGCAACCGTCTCGGTTTTGCGATCCGCCAAGGTGCAGTTGACAGTGACTCAGCGCCTCCCGCGATCACCACAGACGCCTCGCCAAGCTCAATGGCCCGCGATGCCGCCAAAACCGCATCAAGTCCGGATGCGCACTGCCGATCCAATGTGAGCGCCGATGTGGTTGGCGGTAGTCCGGCGGCAAGCGCGATCAACCGGGCAGGATTACTCCCTTGGCTGGCGTTGCCGATGATAAGATCATCAACTTGTGAAGCCGCCAGATTGGCATCTGCCAAAGCTTGCTCAAGCACGGGCACGGCCAAGTCTTCAATGCGCCGATTGCGATGAAGGCCACCAATGCGGCCAAGGGCGCTGCGACGCGCAGCAATGATGTAAGCGTTACGAGATGTCATCTCAGCAGCCAGACCAAAAAAGAAAAAACGGGAATTAGCGGCCCCGGGGGACGACGGCTCCCGACAAGGATACTTCGGTGCCCATAAGCCGACGCCGCAAAGCGACGGTTAACGCCGAACGCAAAAGCACCAAATAATCAGCGCGAAACTAAGGCGCACATATGCCCGATCGATGCCGCGAGATTGCGGTGTTTAAACAAGGCGTTCCAGCGCCTGCATATTCCAAAGCGAGGATGGTCCATGCCCGTTCGGCCATCCTTCGGTCACCAGTTTTCGACCGTAACGCCAAGATAAACGATGAAATGGTGTAGTGTTACATTAGCGTTGTGCTGTAATTTCCACTTCACGAGGAAATGGAACATCGGTCAAAGATGAGAAAAACCGCACCGGGCAAAGCGGCACCAGCCGCAGCCGGCCCAGCCGATAGCGATCTGGCAGAGACAGTTTTGCGCGCCAAAGACGTGTTTCAGGAGAAAAACCTGAGGTTCACAGAGCTGCGCGAACAAGTCTTTAAGGAGATCGCCGCGATCAGAGGCTCGATTGGGGCCTATGAGATCCTGGAACGGCTTTCGAACAAGGGCACGCGCCTCGCACCGATCTCCGTGTATCGGTCGATTGATGCTCTTATGGATGCTGGCGTCATCCACCGTCTGGAGAGTAAGAACGCCTACTTTGCCTGCCGACGGCATGAACATGGCGCAGTCGGTCGGCCCATCTTCTTGGCGTGTGAAGAGTGCGGTGCCGTTCGCGAAGTGCCAGCGCAGCACGTGTTCGACGAAATCAAGGACCTTGCGGCCAGTGTTGGTTTCCAGCCCAAGGTCAAGTTCGTCGAGGTCTCCGGATTGTGCTCGGATTGCGCGACCGCAGAAGCCACTATGCCGTCAAGAACCACTGACGAGGCTTAACCACGCAATCATCCAGGTGTCGTGAGCCAACTGCAATCCATGATGCGCTCGAGAAGGATTGCGGCGCGTGATATGCGAGACAAATCGGTCAACACATCGCCGGGGTTTGCGCGAGGCGAAACGACAGATACCCTTGGCATAGCCGTCTAATGGTTCCTATACCGCTTCGAATCAAACCACGAGGTCTACGCGTGCTCCAGTCGCAACCGTCGTCAGGCATGGCCGGAACTGCGCCAAAGACGTTGATGACGCTGAACGGTATTGGCGTCATCGTTAACGCGACTCAACTGCTAAGCGACATCAGCTTTGACATCAATGCAGGCGAAATCCTCACCATCATCGGCCCCAACGGAGGCGGTAAAACCACGCTAGTGCGTGTCCTGCTCGGGCTACAATCGCCGACAACAGGAAAACTCACGCGTCAACCGGGAATCCGCATCGGCTATGTTCCTCAACGCTTTGATCGTGATCTGACGATCCCTTTAACAGCGCTGGACTTCCTCGCACTCGGGCATGACGCAACCAAGCAGGATATCTCAGACGCTTTGGCTGATTGCGGCGCGGCAAACGTTGTGGGCACACAACTCTCACGCCTATCCGGTGGCGAGCTTCAACGCGTACTCCTTACGCGCGCTCTTTTGAGAAATCCCGACCTCCTCGTCCTGGACGAGCCCGTTCGTGGCGTCGACCACATGGGTGAAGCAGATCTCTACAACCTGATTGGACGCCTCAAGAAAGAACATGGTTTCGGCGTCGTTCTCGTCAGTCACGATTTGCACGTGGTGATGGGCGCAAGCGATCGCGTCGTCTGTCTCAACAAGCACATCTGTTGCTCAGGTAAACCAATCACCGTGGCACAACATCCAGAGTATGCGCAGATGTTTGGTCGCGAAGCCGCCAATGCCTTTGCGGTTTATGAGCACCATCACGACCACACGCACGGTATCTCAGGTGAACCGATTGAAGACGGGCACAATCACGATACGGATTGCTGCGATAGTCACTCCCCCAACTCAGGCACTTGAGAGCGAAATCGATGGAGCCATTCCTGCTGCGTGCACTCCTGGCTGCGATCGGTCTCGCGATCATTGCAGCCCCGTTCGGCTGCCTCGTTGTGTGGAACCGGATGGCGTATTTCGGTGAGACAATCGCCCAAGCCGGTCTGATTGGCGTTGCGCTCTCGCTGGCGCTGTCCATCGATCTGACATTTGGTGTCAGCATCGCAGCTTTAGCCGTCGCTGCCCTTGTCTTTGCACTCAGTCGCCAGCAGCTCGTGCCGATAGATGCGGTCCTTGGCCTCACACACTATGGCGCCCTTGCCCTCGGCATCATTGCAACTGCGGCACTATCCGGCCCCTCGTTGGACCTGCGCGCGTATCTGTTCGGCGACCTATTCGCCGTCCGACCCTCCGATGTCATTGCCATTTACATGGGCGGCGCAGCCGTACTCGGTGTTTTAGCGTTCATTTGGCAACCTCTTTTGCGGCTTTCGGTTCACGAGGATCTGGCCGCCGCTGAGGGCGTCCCACGTGACATATACCGAGCTGGGTTTATGGCCCTACTGGCACTGACCATTGCGTTCACAATTAAAATCGTCGGCATCCTGCTTGTCATCGCCTTCATGATTGTACCAGCCGTTGCCGCCCGCGCATTCGCCGGTTCCCCGCTCCGCATGGTAGCGCTGTCAGCGACCATCGGCGTCGTCTGTGTCATCGTTGGCCTCTGGGGCTCCTGGACATTCGACGCCCCCGGCGGCCCCGCTATCGTCCTGACAATGGCACTGGCCGCTGCCGCTTCCCTCGTAATTTCGAGCGTGCGGCGAAGTTAAGGGTCATCTTCGAAACGCGACGAGCGTTTCGATAAGTGTCCACCAACCACGGCTTGCTAAATCACCGGTTCACACCTGTTCAATCACGGGTCGCCCAACACCGGCTTGCCGAGTGTTAGCAAACTGAAAAGCCCGTGTTGACCACCCCTGTTCAACCAGGCCTTTGGGTCTGTTGACTATCCCTGTTCAATCAGGCCCTCGGGCCTGTTGACTATTACAATGTCATCCCGGACGCTTTGTGGCCGATGGGGTGCCGCACTGCCGAGACGCCGTGTCCACAAAGTGATCCGGGACCCATCATTCCACACCTAAGGGAGCCTGAGGTTGCTACGGCCTTACATCACCAAGAACGACGTCACTGCACATCTGTTCACAACCCCAGACATGCAGATAGGCACCTGTTCCCTCGGCCCAGCCCCATAAACCTAGCCGCTCCAAACCCCGGCACCATGGGTCCCGAACAGCTTTTCGGACCTACTGCCGGTGCGATGCATCACGTCCACGGGCCGAAAAGCTTTCGGGATGACAATCGGACAAGACCACCAAACACCAGTCTGCCGAGTGTTGACGACTAGGAAATCCAACCGCTTCTCTGATCATTCCAAGCGTTCAGCGCGGCTAAGGTGCAATGCGTGGCATCTCCGTCTGCACTGGCGGTTTGCTCCGGCCTGCTCTACCAATGCCAATGACGCTGTCAGCAAAACGAGACACTGAAAATGAATGCCATCGAGCCGAAGGCACAGCCCGCTTCCCCCGACATGATCGCACCACGCCGCAAAAGCGTGGCCGTCGATGTGGGCGGCGTGACCGTCGGTGGGGAGGCCCCGGTCGTGGTGCAGTCCATGACCAACACCGACACGGCCGACATCGGTCGCACGGTCCAGCAGGTCGCCGAACTCGCCCAGGCCGGTTCCGAGCTGGTCCGCATCACCGTTGATCGTGACGAAGCGGCCAAGGCGGTCCCAGCCATTCGGGAGCAACTCGACAAGCACGGGATCAGCGTGCCGCTCGTGGGCGACTTCCACTACATCGGTCATAAGCTGCTCGCCGATCACCCCGACTGCGCAAAGGCGCTCGCCAAGTATCGCATCAACCCCGGCAACGTCGGTTTCAAGGACAAGAAGGACAAGCAGTTCTCGTCCATCATCGAAATGGCGCTAAAATACGACAAGCCAGTCCGCATCGGCGTCAACTGGGGCTCGCTCGATCAGGAACTTCTCACCCACCTGATGGACGAAAACGCCAAGTCCGCGACCCCGATGGACGCGCGCGCCGTCATGCATGAAGCGATGGTGCAATCCGCACTCATGTCGGCTAAGCGCGCGGAAGAGTTGGGCCTGGGCGCAGACAAGATCATCATCTCGGCGAAAGTCTCCGCGGTCCAGGATCTCGTTTCGACCTACACGCTGCTCGCGCGGCGCTGCACCTATGCATTGCACTTAGGGTTGACCGAAGCAGGCATGGGCTCGAAGGGTATCGTGGCCTCGTCCGCCGCAATGGGCATCCTGCTCCAACAAGGCATCGGCGACACGATCCGTTTCTCGCTGACACCAGAGCCCGGCGGCGCACGCACGACCGAGGTTCAAGCCGCGCAAGAGTTGTTGCAGACCATGGGCCTTCGCGCCTTCGTGCCCGTCGTTGCTGCCTGCCCAGGCTGCGGTCGCACGACATCCACGGTCTTTCAGGAACTTGCACGCGATGTGCAGGATATGATCCGCGATTGCATGCCGGATTGGAAGGCCCGCTACCCAGGCATCGAAACGCTCAACTTGGCCGTCATGGGCTGCATCGTGAACGGACCGGGTGAATCGAAGCATGCCGACATCGGCATCTCACTTCCAGGCACCGGCGAAAGCCCGGCCGCCCCCGTCTTCGTCGACGGCAAAAAAGCCCTGACCCTGCGCGGCGACGCCATCGCCGACGACTTCAAACGCATCCTCGAAGACTACATCGAAAACCGCTTCGCCCACGGCAAACCAGCGGGCGATAGGCTGACAAGCACGACTGAGCCAGAGGCGGTTTAGGGATAGCAGCAAAGTTCAAATCTTTTCCCTCAACAGATATCTCTTTGGCCTCAGAAAACCTCAGTCACAATAGCCCCATCGCGCTTCCCGAAGTCGATTACCATGCTCTCGTAAGCGTGTTCGGCTGTATTGAAATCGACATGGTCGCCCGAGTCCAAATTCATTCGAAGCACGGACTTTGATGCCAGCTCAAAGCTTGTGGGTACCTGATTGATAAGCAACCAGACCGGCGCCCGGCTTGGGCCTTTTTCCCAAATATATTTGGCACCAGACAAGTGGAATCTGACGCTTTCCGTATTAGAAATTCTCTCGGCGTTCGCAAACGAGATCTGAAAATCCCAGGCCCCAAGACCAACAAAATGGATTGGATCTCCATTGCATTCCTGGTTCAAGCGCTCAACTATCTCTTTATTAAATAGCCTCATTTACTCAATTAACCTGCTCGTGTTTTTACCTGTCCCGGCGATGCCACCGATTAAGCTGTCATCCCGGCATTTATTGCCGGGATCCAACGGCCCGCTAGGTTGGTCGCTCGTTGAACCCTGGATCCTGCGAACAAGTCGCGGGGTGACAAATATGAAGCCGGCCACCAGTCGAACGTTTCAATTGCAAAGACAGAGTGAAACTACCCATGCACGGCATCCTATTTATAACAGTTTTGGGCGTATGTAGCAGCTATCAGCAAGGTGTCGAGCTGCCATGCGATGACATCTCTGATACTGTGCAATGGTGGATTTCAGATCAAGGCTCTTGGCGGATAAAAACGTTCGCAATCGACAACGACATTCACATCGACGCTAGACAAGCAGTCAAATTTAAATCCTATAGGCTTGGGTTGGGGCAGCATTTAGCTTTCAGCACGTGATCAGCGAATGCACACTTGACGTGCAGGCCAGGTTGACGCAACTCTAACCTCCGAAGCCAGATGACCGCAAAACGACAGATTAAAAGTTTTGCACATATCTTCAATCTATGCTGGTGAAGCTAGAGATCAGAATTGATATGATCATAAAAACGTTGGCTAAATTAGTACCTTCGAGATAATAAAGATCCAATTTTTCAACATCGTGATTTTGTGCATAGACATTCCAGAACCACATCTCAAACGCTACATAAAACACGAATGCAAACGTCGCGCCTAAAGCCAGCGAAGTGCGGCTTTGAATGCCGTAAAGTGCGAAGAACGACAAAACCAGCCCAGCCAACGCACTAAGTATATATAAACAATAGTGAACGTAAGCATTCAACTTGGTTTTTCTTCTTTGAGTACCCCGCGCCAAAAGCATAGAAAGTACGAGAGTCAGTACGCCTAGACACGCAAAACATGCCGCTATTATGTCAACAATCATTTCGTCTCCTACAGCAAAAAAGCTCAAGGCTTTTGCGGTTTAAACGAACAATTTCTTACTCATCACGAATTCCTAGATCAATTTTAATTCGGCATATTCTTTCCGCCGGGCAAGCCGATGCAGAACGCCTTCGTCGAGAGCTTCAACGGCGGGATTCGCGACGAGCTCTTGAACGAGACGCTGTTCCGAATCGCTCTGGCAGGCGCATCGGCTGATCGCGGAACGGCAAACAGATTACAATGAGGAGCGCCCACACACGAGCCTTGGCGGGCTCACTCCGAACGAGTTTGCAACCCGATCCAACATAGACCAAACACAGAACAGACTCTGGTTATGATCCCGGACACCTTGGGGGCAGGGTCATCCGCATGTCAGGAAACCCGCCTAAGAAAAACGCTCCCATGCGGCCTGACGAGAGATTCCTATGGCCGCGCCAACTTTATGCCAGCTGACCTCGCGACGTCGAAGTTCATCTACATGGCTTTGTAAGACACCTCGCGTCGCATCAACAGTCGCGTCAGCTACTTTCAAGCTACTGAGCAGTTCCGCGTCGGTCATCTCTTGCCAACCTTTAAAGTCTGCGGGAGTGGCTTCCAGGATCTTGTTACATGCTCCGATACATTCGTCACAAATGTGAACTTTGGGACCGCCTAACAATCTTGCAACTTGCTCCTGGTTTTTCGCGCAGAAAGAGCACTTGAGGCGTTTTCGCATTGCATTCTCGCTGTCAGGGTTTTCTTGACGCTATAGTCTGGATCCACCATTGTCAAGTTAGCCTTGACACTCCAGCTTCAAGTCCGGTTGTGGCCCCTTAGGTGACTTGGCTTGTCGCCCGTTGTTCCGACCACTCATACTCAAATTGACGTCGGCACAGCCTCATTCATCGCGACGGCACTCGCCTCGCCCAAACCCGTAGGTCGGCAACAACTTTAATGGTCACCAAAAGAACCAACGCACACAAAGCCGCCTTCGACACCGTCTCCATTGTTCCCTCGATCAGCATGCTATGGACCACAGTCCCGAAGACGATCACCGTCGCGAGAACAGTGTGGCCTATGCGCCAAGTTCGCGGTCGCAAGCGCAACCGCCGTCGGAGGACAGCCAAAAGAGCGCTGGCGAAAATCGCCCACATGGCGATCACACCCCAGGCGGAAAACGGCGTCGGTGATGCGAAGAGAAGAGCGTCAACCACGTCCGGTGGACTGGTAACCCAAAGCCCCCCAACGTGCAGCATCACGGCCGCAACCAGAAGACCTCCGATCCAGCGATGTGCGCGCCGACTGCGATAGGCCGACAGTCCCGGCAGGTACCCGCCAATCAGCAAAGGCTGAATAAGCATAAGGCCCAGAGCAACCACCCCGGCAAATCCGGCAGCTATGTAAACGGGATCGCGCCATGCGAGCAGCGGGCTTGTCGCTGCGGCAGCGATCGGCACTAAAACCGCAGCCGCAATGGCGGC
>JBCBRD010000040.1:0-19970 GCA_039819885.1 Pseudomonadota bacterium | reverse complement strand
GGCGACATGGGTGTGACAACCGGCACTAAATCCGAACTGTCGGTTGGGTATGCGACGCTTTACGGCGACATGAACGGTGGCTTCAATCCGATCAAAGATCTCTACAAAATGGAGGTCTACCGTCTCGCTGCCTGGCGGAATGCGCATCGCCCTGATGGGGCGCTAGGGCCGGATGGTGTCGTGATCCCAGAGCGCATCCTGACAAAAGCGCCATCTGCAGAGTTGCGCGAGGACCAGACCGATCAAGACTCGCTACCCGAATACGAGGTTCTTGATGATATCTTATCGTGTCTTGTCGAGTCTGAAATGCCGATAGGACAGATTGTGGCTCGCGGACATGATGTGAAGACCGTCAAGCGGATTGAACATCTTCTGTATGTGTCTGAGTACAAGAGGCGGCAGGCGGCGCCCGGTGTTAAGATTTCTTCGCGCAATTTCGGGCGTGATCGTCGGTATCCGATTACCAATCGGTTCCGTGAGCCGGTGAATGATGAGGGCTTGGCGGAACAGGCATCGCCAGTCTCTTCAGCCCAACACATCGCCATGCCAAGCGGGGACGGTGGTGACGCCGGTTAAAGCGCGTTCACTTTTGACGGCATCGGCGGGCGCGCTTTGAGCTTTTGTTTTGGATCATGTTCTTATCGCAAAACCGCGTACACTTTTGCGGAACGTGATCCAGGGCGTTTCATAGCATTTGTTTTCAAATTGACCGTTTCAGAAACTAAATCTTTGCCAGTTTGGGCGCACACTGTCCCGTCTATGAATTCGACGTCTGATTGACGTTGTTTCAAACTTGAGCCGGGATGGAAGCGTAGCTGGCATGGCGTCGAACCACTTTATGGAAAAAGCTCCGCCCATGTGGTGGATTGCTTGCGGTGATGGTGAGGCATCTACGTTAGATCTGTTGTCTGGCCAACTCCATATGGGGTCGCAAACCTGTTTTCTTGACGAGATTGTCGGCTACGATGTCGACAAACAGTCGGCGCGTGACAACGATGGGTTGAAGCTAGCCGGGATGGGTTTCTTCATCCTTGCAGCGCTCTTTCTCAATACAATCGTTATGTTTGGGTGGCCGTGGCGGTTTTGGATTGGCGTCGGCTTTTGCGGTTTTTTTGCTGTTGTCAGCTTCATCGAGGCGACGCAGATCAAAGCTGTTTCTCACTACAGACTCGAGGTTTTTCTCGTCGATGGATCCCGATTGGTGTTTTCTAGCGCCGACATTGAAGATGTGTCCCGTTTGATCTCTGTACTTGATGAGGCGATCGCGCTGAACGGCCTGAGTGAGACAGACATCCAGACGAATAGCCGTGCGGATGTCTGTGAGGGCGACTGGGTTCGTGATCGGGCCGCCTAATGGATTGGTTGGTTGGGGTTTGTTCGGGCCTATAGGTTCTGGAACACTATCTATCGGTCGCGACAATCACGCTGTCGTTTGGAAAACCGCTTCACACATCGGCAGAACCGCACTAGACCGTGGGCCACCCCGCGGATCGTTCGTGATGCGCGGCGCTGTGCTGCGTTTTCGCGCGCCAGCCCACCCATTATCGACCAGGATCGTGTATCTGCTTCATGACCGTAAAAGCCCGTTTTGCTCCCAGTCCAACTGGACTTGTCCACGTTGGCAACATTCGCACTGCGATTTTGAACTACCTGTTTTGCCGCAAGCATGATGGCCAGTTCTGGCTGCGCTTCGATGATACCGATCGGGAGCGTGCGAAAGAGGAGTTTGTTGAGGCGATCCGTGAAGACCTCGCGTGGTTGGGGTTGTCGGCTGATGAAGAGGTCCGGCAATCGTCGCGTACGGCGCAGTACGAGCTTGCGGCGAACCAACTCCGCGAAAGGGGTTTGCTTTATGCGTGCTATGAAACGCCCGATGAGCTTGATCGTCGTCGCAAGCGGCAATTGGCACGCGGGTTGCCGCCAATCTACGACCGGGCGGCTTTGAAACTGAGCGAACAGGAACTCGCCACGCTTCATGCTGAAGGCCGTAAACCGCATTGGCGGTTCCGGTTGCCCAATACGGTTGGTGATGCTGCCGACCTGGAACCGAAACAAACCCTGGTCAAGTGGGACGATCTGGTGCGCGGGCCGCAGTCCGTTGATCTGGGTTCGTTGTCGGACCCGGTGATGATCCGTGAGGATGGTTCTTATCTCTATACATTCACAAGCGTTGTTGATGATGCTGAAATGGAGATCACGCACGTTATTCGCGGTGAAGATCACACTACGAATACGGGTGTTCAGATTTCCCTGTTTGAAGCCATGGGCACGACCCCGCCGACATTCGGGCATCATAATTTGTTGATTGCCGCAGATGGCAAGGCGCTTTCAAAACGGCTCGGTTCGTTGTCAATTCAATCGCTGCGGGAAGAAGGCTTGGAGGCCATGGCTGTGGTGTCGCATGCAGCGTTGATTGGTACGTCCGATGCGATTGAGCCGCACGCAGAAATGGCCTCGCTCGCCTCGTTGTTTTCACCGTCGAAGTTGTCATCGGCGCCGGCACGATTTGACCCTGCTGAACTACGTGGGCTCAACGGAAAAATGGTTCATGAACTTGGCTTTGACGCCGTCAAGGAACGTCTTGCAGCCATGGGTGTTGGCGGCGGCGACGCGTTCTGGATGGCGGTCCGGGGGAACCTCGAAGTGGTGTCGGATGCGCTCAAATGGTGGAATGTCGTCAACGCGGACATTGTGCCGGTGGTTGAGGATGACGCCTTTCTCTCCAAGGCTGCAGAGCTTTTGCCAGAGGACCCCTGGGATGATCAGACTTGGTCGCAGTGGACGTCTTTGATCAAAGGTGAGACAGGTGCCAAGGGCAAAGCGCTTTTCATGCCTTTGAGATTGGCGCTTACCGGGGCAAAATCCGGCCCGGAAATGCAGTTGATCCTGCCGCTCATAGGAAGTGCGCGGGTCAAACAGCGACTGCAAGGTCAAACTGCTTAGAGCACGTTTTGTGCCCGATCGCAGTTGCCACTTGCTTCCGGCATGATAGACCCGCTCTCGCTTTTCCAGGACATGCTCTGGGGAGCGATCTTCGGATTTTGCCTGCACTAAAAACCCTGCCAGGTCAGTTCGCAGCTTCCTCTTGGTCTGCACCCAGCTCGTGAACAGAACGCTTAGGGTTGGTCAGGGCCTTGCGCATAAACGTCACTGGGAAAGACAAACGCGGCGAGATAACCCGAATGCCGTATGACGAAATTCGGTAGCCTTTTGTTTGGAAGAAACCGGTGGCATTTTGGAATGATCGGATCGCGATGCTCTGGAAACCGGCCGCTGCGGTTTCAGCCTCAATCGCTTCCAAGAGCCGGGAGCCGATCCCTGATGTCGCAAACAGTGGTCGAACAAACAGCGCTGTTATTTTTGCCGTGTCGGGTTGATCGATCGAGGGGCGCCAGCTCGCTGCGGCGACCATCTCGTTTTGCAGGAAAGCACCGATATTGGGGTTTGCAATAAGTTTGTCTGTGTATGCTGGAGAGCGGATATAGCAAGTCCATTCTTCGACGTCCTCACTGCTCATCATATCGTTTGAGTGCAGGCGTACGGACGTTTCGTGGACTGTTCGCAAGTCCGACATCTCATCGGCTGACACAGGTTTCAAGCGTACCAATCTGCCAAGACTGGGGATGTTCTCAATCAGGTCATCCATACAAGTCAATCGCCTCCGAGAAGCGGTTTGTTGGAGTCTGTTAGATGAACCCACAGGTCCGGACGTAAACCCGTATGCCAGTTCGCTTAGCGGATGCTTCTGTTCAGGCCGTAGGTCTGATCACGATGGCATCGCATCCACCGGCCTCTACCCGCCGATGCAGTACTTGAAAAGTTAACTCAAGGTTGTGCCTAGTGTTCAGTACGCGAATTGACCCGCATCCCGCCCAATGCTTGATACGTGGGTTTGATGTCAGTTTAGCAACAATGGTCAGAAGCGAGCAGCGGTTCCTCGAAGGCACCGCAGTTTCACCAGTAGTCACAGGTGGTTATGCACGCAAGCTGCGTGGATCGACAGGTTGTCAGCACTTTACTGCTGGATCTGTGACCACGACGAGGCCTGGGCGCTGCGTTGTGCACCGCTACTATTGCCGTTGGGCAACGCCCCTTGGCGGTTGGCTGGAACCTCTGATTGCGGAATAAACTCGGCCTGCTTGCATGAGCAGCCTTGGACGTATTCTTTTCGATATTTGAAGGCCGTTCCGAGCTGCGTATAAGGCGTACTGTCGCCGATCGCTACCATCTGGTCGATGCTGCTTCCTGGGTTTTGATAGTAATAAAGTTGAGCGGGTGCTGCGCAGTGGGATTGGCAGACGTCTGCATCTCGCTGGAAGTGGTTTGGAAGCGTCGAGAAACTCACTGGGAAATAGTAGCCATCGCATAACCGGACGCACATCGTCCGATAGGTCGCAAAGGGTAGCCGGCCATATGTATTGCCTTCGTAGCTGCTGTCACCACCAGAATCCTGGTCCTGCCAAAACGGCGAGAACGCGTTTTGGTCGCGTCGGCGGGCTTCGCGTGTGTAGTCGGTGCCGCAGTTGTTGCGTGCGAGTTCGCGAATGATCTCGTCTTGATAGGATGATTGGCCGGCACTTTCGATTGCCATGCGTTGGTTTTCGACTTCAGCAAGTTGGCGGCGTGCGTTTCCAGCTTGGTTGGACAATGAGATGCATTGACGCGTCCGTCGTAACGTTTTGGAAAACAGGAAATATTCGTAGCAGTCACGCCGATCAAGCTGGGTTTCTGCACGTCGGATGGTCTGGTTGAGTTCGCGTATTTGAGCTTTCAGCTGTGGAAGCTGCGACCGCCCGGAACTTCCCCGCTGCGTTTCTTGAACCAAACGTTGTTCTAGCTTCACGCATACCGGCGAGCGGGGGCTCCAGGCTTGGCCATTTCCGCTGGGGCCTTGTGGTTGGGTGGGTTGTTGGCCTTCATATTGAGGCTGTTGGCGCGGCGCGGGCTGGCGACGTACAGGCTGATTGTCCTCCCATGGCCACTGGAAGCCTTGGGACATTGCAGGGCTGCTGGCGCTCATCGGGACGACAACCGATGCAATGAGGCTTGCAATGATGATGGTCGATTTGGCGTGGGTCATGTCCGTCTGGATCTTTGTGTGTCTCTGTGACCGATAGGCTTTATTGCAGCTAAATCCGATCGTGCGGATAGGTCAATGCACCCAGATGGTGGCTATATCATGAGGTTGCATCTGGCGTACTTCTGAGTATGGCGATGCGTGATACGGCATAAGCAAGCTTGTTTTGTGAAGTTTGCCGGTCAGGTTCCCCAACAATCCTGATTTTCTTGACGCATTGGGAGTTCTGGCCACATAAGGCCCTCCCTTTTCTTCATCACCAAATGTAGGCGCACTCCGTGGCACTTGAGCTTCAACTTTATGACGGCAAATCGCGCGGTAAAAAGCTGGTGATGCCAATCGATGCGAACTTGGTTCGTATGTATGTGTGCGGACCGACAGTCTACGATTATGCGCACATCGGAAATGCGCGGCCGGTGATCGTCTTTGATCTGCTGTTCAGGCTGCTCAGATACACCTTTGGGGCTGATCATGTTCGCTACGTGCGCAACATCACTGACGTTGACGACAAGATCAATGCGCGTGCCCGGGATGAGGGCATTCCCATTCGGGAGCTGACTGAGCGGACTGCTGCACAGTTCCATTCCGATATTGCGGCCTTGGGTGTTCTGCCGCCGACGGTTGAGCCTCGGGCAACAGAACATATCGAAGAGATGAAGGCCATATGTGAGTCACTCGTGTCAAAGGGTTTCGCATACGCTGCTGAAGGGCACGTTCTTTTCCACGTGCCTGCCATGGCCGACTATGGGGCATTGTCAGGGCGGTCTGTGGACGAGATGCAGGCTGGTGCCCGCGTTGAAGTTGCGCCCTACAAAAAAGACCCGATGGACTTTGTCCTGTGGAAGCCATCAGCGGACGATGAGCCGGGCTGGGACAGTCCATGCGGTATTGCTGGCAAGGGACGTCCGGGGTGGCACATCGAGTGCTCAGCCATGGCTGCGAAACATCTGGGTGAAACATTCGATATTCACGGCGGGGGCATCGATCTAATGTTTCCCCATCATGAGAATGAACTCGCACAGTCTCGGTGTGCCCATGACACTGACGTGATGGCGAACATTTGGATGCATAACGGTTTCTTGCAGGTTGAAGGTGAGAAGATGTCCAAGTCGCTGGGCAACTTCATCACCATCCATGGCTTACTTGAAACAACAACTTTCGGTGGGACGCCCTGGCATGGGCGCGTGCTCCGCTGGGCGATGCTTTCGACGCACTATCGGCAACCGATCGATTGGACGGTTCAGAAGCTGCAGCAGTCGCGTGCGGCGCTGTTTGAATTTGCCGAGGTTCTGCATGACGTTGACGCGGATAGCGCCGAGCCCAATGCTGAAGTTCTGTCTGCGTTGGCTGATGATTTAAATACGCCACGCGCGATCTCAATCCTGCACGGACGTTTGAAGACTGCAAAACGCGATCGGGATGCTGCTCGCGAACTGAAGGCGACGATGTTGCTATCGGGTTTCTATGGTGGCGAGACCTTAGACGATTTGGATGTCGGTCGGACACCCGGCTCCGTTAACGATGAAGACGTGGAAAAGCTGATTGCAGCACGGCATTTGGCTCGGCAAGAGAAGAACTGGGCCGAGAGTGATCGCATCCGAGACGACCTAGCTGCCAAGGGCATCAAGCTTAAAGACGAAAAAGACCCTGCCTCTGGCGAAATCGTAACGACCTGGGATGTGGTTCGGTGATCCCGAGCCTGGAGTTTCGAGCCGCATGCTCGGCTGACTTCGAAGCGTTAAGACAGCTCTTCATGGCCAGCATTCAGGGGCTTGCGCTGAGCGACTACAGCCTTGAGCAACGCAATGCTTGGTCTGAATTTGGTAACCGCTCTTCTGCTTTTGATGCACGTTTGAATAAAACTGAAACCTTTGTGGCCGAAACTAACGGCGTTATCGCTGGTTTTGTCGCATACACGAGCTGCGGCACGATTGATCTGCTTTACGTTCATCCGCGGTTCGCACGGCAAGGGGTGGCTTTAAACCTGCTCACTGCGGTAGAAAACGAGATGGACACTCTTGGTGTGTCGTCGATTTCAGCGGACGTAAGTGATACGGCTCGGGCTGTGTTCGAAAAAGCCGGGTACACGTTCGTGAGAAGAAATACGGTCCAGCGCTCTGGTGTAGAACTGCAGAATACGAGCATGGAAAAGCAGCTTAGCTGCCAAACGACAGTGCAGCGCTGCTGCGACACGGAACAAGTATGACGACCGATAAAGAGCGCCTCTATCTTTTTGACACGACGTTGCGTGACGGCGCGCAGACGACTGGTGTTGATTTTGCCGTTGAGGACAAGCGCCGGATTGCAGATGTTCTGGATGCGCTCGGTGTCGATTACATTGAAGGTGGTTATCCTGGGGCGAACGCGACTGATACGGCGTTTTTTAATTCTCAACCACGTTTTGAAACCGCTACGTTTACTGCGTTCGGAATGACGAAGCGGGCTGGCCGGTCAGTTTCGAATGATCCCGGTTTTCAAGCCCTGTTGCAGTCTGGGGCGACCGCTGTTTGTCTGGTTGCCAAGTCGTGGGATTACCATGTTCGCGTGGCGCTTGGCGTAACGAATGAAGAAAATCTCGAAAGTGTTCGTCAGTCCGTCTCGGCCGTTGTGGCTGGTGGGCAGGAAGCGCTTCTTGATTGCGAGCACTTCTTTGACGGCTACAAAGCCAATCCCGAATATGCCCTTTCAGTAGCCAAGGCAGCTTACGATGCGGGCGCGCGCTGGGTGGTGCTCTGCGATACCAATGGTGGGACGTTGCCGCATGAGGTTGAGACGATCGTTTCAGCGGTTTGTGATGTCATTCCAGGTTCGAATGTCGGGATCCATACTCACAACGACACCGACAACGCTGTGGCAAACACCTTGGCCGCAGTTCGCAGTGGCGCGCGGCAAATCCAGGGCACACTGAACGGACTGGGTGAGCGTTGTGGCAATGCGAACCTGACGTCGATTATCCCGACGTTGCTTCTTAAGAGCGCATACGCGGATCGGTTTGAAACGCAGGTGACGCCAGGTCGGTTGCGGATGTTAACGCATGCCAGCCGAGTTCTGGATGAAGTGTTGAATGCGGCACCTGATCGTCATGCGCCCTATGTGGGTGAGAGTGCTTTTGCAACCAAGGCTGGGATTCACGCTTCGGCCATTTTAAAGTCACCAGAGACTTACGAGCACATCCCGCCTGAGAGTGTTGGTAATCGTCGTCGGCTGTTGGTCTCTGATCAGGCGGGCCGGTCGAACATTCTTGCCGAGTTGAGCCGGATCGGGCTGTCCGTTGCGCCTGATGATCCTCGTGTCGGAACGATGCTGGACGAGCTCAAGTCGCGCGAGGCTGCCGGTTATGCGTTTGAAGCAGCGGAGGCTTCGTTTGAGCTTCTTGCACGGCGCACGCTTGGTCACGTTCCACAGTTCTTCTCCGTCGACAGCTTTCGCGTGATGGTTGAGCGGCGTCATAACGCGGTTGGCGAACAGGTCACGGTGTCTGAGGCCACGGTCAAAGTCTTCATCAATGGCAACAGTGAGCCAAGGTGGTCGATTGCCGAGGGCAATGGTCCGGTGAATGCCTTGGATAACGCCCTTCGCAAGGATCTTGGTGAGTACCAGCGGTATATCGAGAATGTGGAATTGGTCGACTACAAGGTGCGTATACTGACAGCTGGCACGGAAGCTGTGACACGGGTGTTGGTCGAGAGCCGTGATAGCCAAACCGGCGATCGCTGGTTCACGGTAGGTGTCTCGCCAAACATCATCGATGCAAGTTTTGAGGCCTTGGTGGATTCCATCAACTACAAGCTTATGCGCGATGAAGCGCATGGTGGTGCCTCAGTCAGTGCGCTTGCCTGACATCGCGACGGCTTGCGCCTTGGTACTTCGGCGCGATTAGATTTTCTCCATGCGAGGGAAGCTTCAGCCTTCCAGGGGCTTGGATAGCGCCGTTGTACTGCTTTGCCTCAAATTCTTCATAAGTCAGGCTTTTTTCGGCCTCAGTCGACCTCCACGCCATTGATAGTGGCGCGTATGCACGTTCCTTTTGAAAAAGCGTGTGTCAGAGCGGCTCTATAGCTGAATCGTGTGAAGTGTGGGGTGGGCAGTGGTGTCGCGACGCTGGCGGTACGTTCTAGAGTATCGCCATGAGACGATTCCTTTCGATGCCTAAATGGCTGCAAATGATTGCTGGTGTTTTGTTCGGTCTTGTTGCCTTCCAGGGTTATTTTGGCTTTGGAGGCGCGCCTGAACTGCCAAATGACGCGCCGTCCATCACGCGTTCGATGGAGACGGGATCAACTGGCGGGAGATTACCGACCACAGAAGAGCCATCGCGTTTTGACGAGGTTTTGCTGGCTGCCAAGCGCAGCGATCCAGTGGTAGACGCTGTTTCGGCGCAGAAAGCGCTCTTCTCGAACAAACTCAACAAGTTGAAGGCCTTCTACCGGGCCAAGGACTATAAGAATGCGTTGCCCTTGGCCGAAGATGTCTTGGTCGAGGCGGAAGCGCTTTACGGGAACCACAGTAAGGAAACGAGCGGTAGCGCCTTCAATTTGGGGACGCTCTACAACCTTACCGGACAAGCTGATAAGGCGGTGCCGGTCCTCAAGCGGTCGTTTGAGTGGGAGCAGGCGCAGGGGTCTGCGGCGGATGCGTCCTACCTGCGTGTGATGAATGAACTCATCAAAGCCTATGGACTCCAAGGCCCATCAGATGAACCGCTGAAGCTGCTAAGTGCGTCATTGAACGAGGTGCGCAAAGAGGCGCCCGGTGACAGGAAGACGCAAACCGTTCTTTTGGAAAAGCTCGCGTGGGCCATGCGGCGGGCTGCGCGGTTCGAAGAGGCTGAAGCGACTTTTGAGACGGCGCGCGGCATCAAGACGGAACTGTATGGTGCAACGGCACCGGAACTCGTGTCTGTGTACAATGCTTTGGCCGGTGTGCAGCGCGTTCGCGGCAGATATGGCGCAGCGGAGAAATCATACCTCGCGGCGATTGCGATACTGCGCAAGTCGGCAGACGCACCCTCAGCCAATCTTGCCATCCTGCTCGACAATCTCGCTGTGCTCTATCTCAGCATGGGGCGGGTTAACGATGCGGAGCCCGTGCAAAAAGAGGCATTGGCGATTGCTGAATCAAAACTTGGTTTGGAGCATCCAACGGTTGGTCAGATCATGGCCAATCTCGCGACACTGTATGAAAACCTAAACCGCTATGATGAGTCCGAGCGCTTGTTTGTTCGAGCCTTGAAGATTTGGGAAGGACGAATTCCAGCTAACGATCGGCGGTTTGGGATTACGTACGACAATCTCGCTGGAACCTACCGCGAGCAGGGGAAACTGAAGCTGGCTCGGGAGACCTTTCAGAGGGCGCTCGAGAACATTTCTGCCAATTTCCCACCAAACCATCCGGAGGTTTCGACAGCGCTCAACAATGTCGGGTTGGCGGAACTGGCCGTTGGTAATGTTGAGGTTGGGAAAGCCTACATCGACAGGTCTATGGCGATTACCGCTGCAACACTGGGCAAATCACATCTGTCTTATGCGGTGTCACTTGGAAACCTGGGTGATGCCCTTAAAGCTGCGAAAGACTATGACGGCGCGCGCAAGGCCTACCGTGAGGCGATTGATGTCGTGGATGCTGCGCTGGGACCCAATCACAAACGTACAATTTTTCCTCTGCGCGAGCTTGGTCGACTTGAATACAGCCAAGGCAATTTTTCCGATGCGGTTGAGCATTTTCGGAAGGCAGCCATTGTCGAAATCGAGATTGCCAAGCGATCGCCTGGCGATAAGGGCCTTGCGCATCGCGGCGTCTTTGTCTGGTTGATCAAGGCTTTGTGGCAAGCCGCGCAGAAGGGGCAAATGCCGCCACGAGATGCCGTCAGCGAAGCGATTGAAGTCGCGCAATGGACCAATCTGAACGCTGCCGGTTCGGCGATCACGAAGATGGGTGCGCGTCTTGGCGCGTCTGATCCGGAGCTGGCCAAGCTGGTCCGGGAACGTCAGGATATTGGTGAAACCTGGGACAAGTTGGATGAGGAAATGCTTGCGGCGGTGTCACGGCCAAAAGCAAAACGAGACACCAAGCGGGAAGCCGAGCTTCGAAATCAACTTGCTGGTCTGAAGCAAAGGTTTACCGGGATCGACAAGCGTATCGCGGTTGCGTTCCCAGGATACGCTGAGCTCGTAGCGCCTCGACCTCTGACGCGTGATGAACTCGTCTCGCTTGCAAAGCGTCGCTCTAACGAGGTGCTGTTTTACTTCGACGTTGCAGATCGTTGGATCGATCAGTGGATTGTTGACCCACAAGCCGAAAAACCTGTCCGTTGGCGGCGAGTTAATGTTTCACGCAAGGTCTTGCGAGCAAAGGTGCATGCCCTGCGATGTGGTCTTGATGGCGGGGAGTGGGTTGGCGATGTCAAGCCATTGAAGTGTCTGGAGGCGACAGGGCAAATGCCGGTCGATGGTCGCTTGCCTTTTAAGACTGAGCTAGCACACGAGTTGTTCAAGGTTTTGTTTGGGCCTTTCAAGAAGCGCCTCGAAGACCGCGAAGTTCTGATCGTCGCTGATGATGTTCTAAGCAGTCTTCCGTTCCAGGTTCTATTGACGAGCGCTCACGGCGGCGATGATCTCCAAAAGGCTCCTTGGTTTGGGCTTGAAAATCCGATTTCGGTCTACCCGACGGTGGCTTCCTTGAAGACATTGCGCCGCTCGGAAAATGCGTCACGGGCGAGCAAAGCCTACTTTGGCGTCGGGAACCCTTTGCTTACGGGCCGTGACGGCAAAGACCGGAGTGCGTGGACGAAGACGTCCTGTCCTGCGATTACCGACCCGAACGCGCGTCGCGTGGCGCTCGCCAAGTTTGAGCAGGCTCCAGCGGTGCGTGCGGCTGGCCAGGCTGCTATACTCAGCGGCGGGACGTTGTCTGTTGCCGACCGCGTCCGGCGGCTCGCGCCTTTGCCAGAAACGGCTGATGAGTTGTGTGCTGTCGCCGATACGGTTGGGCGCAGTGCGTCACGTGTTGTGCTCGGCGACCAAGCAACTGAAGCAGATATTGCGGCCCGGAATGCGTCGGGCGAGTTGGCAGATTATCGTGTCGTCCACTTTGCCACGCACGGTCTGGTGGCTGGGGAACTCAACGGATTGGTCGAGCCGGCTTTGGTGATGACACCGCCGACCTTGGTTGCCGGGACTGAGGGCAGTGATGATCTCAATGATGGCTTGTTAACTGCAACTGAGGTTGCAGGGCTTCGTTTGGATGCGGATTGGGTGGTGCTGTCTGCTTGTAATACTGCTGCTGGTGATGCGGCTGGTGGTGAGGCGCTTTCCGGACTTGCCCGCTCGTTCTTCTATGCTGGTGCGCGGTCGATGCTGGTTTCGCATTGGCCTGTCCAATCTGATGCGGCGGTGGCGCTTACGACTGTTGCACTTGCTGAGATGCGCACTGATCCGAGCGTAGGGCGCGCTGAGGCCTTGCGCCGTGCAATGGTCGCGTTGGTTCGTAGTGGTGGAGCCGATGCAGCCCATCCGCAAGTATGGGCGCCGTTCGTCGTCGTTGGTGAGGGGGGCGTTTTAGAACCAGTCGGTGTGGATGATCCTGGCGCTGCGCAATCGCGCCTATCGACGTTAAGTGTCGGCTCAGGTTTGAGGTCCGGTGCAGCGCCTAGCGAAACCGGTGCGTTGTCGCCTTCGTCGATCCAGACGCAATTTGGTGGTCAACCGTTGGTGCTTCCTGTGAGGCGCCCCGAAGTTCCCAAAAGCTTTATCGGGCGAAAAACCATTCAGTCGCTGCGGACATCCCAATCTCGTAAAGCACGCACCGTGCGTCGAGCAAAACGTGCGCCTGCCCCAGCAGAGCCTGCTGCTGATTGGGGTGAAGCGTATTGGTCGAAGAACCTCAACTGACCTGTTGCCAAGCTTGCCGCTGTCAGCGTGCCACGGTCTCGAGGCTGGTGGTCTTTTATCCGTCTATCTTTTTCGAATTTGAGTTGAGGAACAGTTCGGCAGCCTCCATGGGACTTTGTTGTCCCGTCAGGACATCATCAGCCAGCTTATCCAGACCATGTGCGGCTCCGTCTTTTATTCGCTGGGCAACCAGGTCTGCTGCTGCCCTCGCAATCAAATAGCGCGCGCGGCGGTGGCGGCGTTCAACGGGACCAACTTGATGTGCCCGGTCGCCTTGCCTGGCGATTTCATCCCATAGGGCTGGGACACCATCGAATGTAGTCGCGGTGGTTTTGATAACCGGGATCTTCGCGCTGCCGGGGGCTCGGATGGACAGGGCGGCAAGCAACTGTTGATGCGTGTTTTCCGCGCCGTCTCTGTCGGCCTTGTTGACCACGAGAATGTCTGCGATTTCCAAGAGCCCGGCTTTCATGGCCTGGATACCGTCGCCCAGGCCGGGAGCGGAGATGACGACACGAACGTCTGCAACTTCAGCGACATCGATTTCTGTCTGGCCTGTCCCGACGGTCTCAAGGATGATGACATCGAATTTCGCGGCATCGAATGCATCGATGATGCGCACAGCGGCCGGTGATAAACCACCGAGTGCGCCACCACTTGCCAGCGATCTCACAAATACGCCGTCATCGTCCAAGGCGGAGGTCATGCGGATGCGGTCGCCCAGAATGGCGCCACCTGAAACAGGGCTTGAAGGATCAACGGCGATTACGGCAACGGTGATGCCGGATTTGCGAAGGTGGGAAATGAGGGCATTCACGAGCGTTGATTTACCAGCGCCGGGTGGGCCGGTGAAGCCAACGATGAGTGCGTTGCCAAGACGGGGCTGAAGGTCTTGAAGCAGCTTTGGCGCGGTTTTGCCAAATGTCTCCAATGTTGTGACGGCGCCCGCAATGGCGCGCCGGTCGCCGTTGATTAGCCCGTCGACCAGGGTTTCACTGCGATTACGAGCTGACGGCGTGTCAGGCTTTGTTTGATCGTGGTTTGGTGACTTTGGTGGGCGTTTTGACATGACGCCCGGATACGTTGGATTGGGGCGATCTGGCAAGAGGGCGTTGGCCATTGGTGTGAATTACACACATCGCAGGCACCATCTTGCAAAGAATGCAGATGGTCTTGTTTTTTTGGAACGTACGTGGCCGGTAACGCTAAAACCAAAGGCCCGGGAAGCGATATCGAGGACGCATCTGGGTTGGTCCCATACCAATCATCGAGACCATCGGTTCTTCGATGAGTGTGATGCGGGGCAAAGACCGCACAGGGTTCAATGCCATCAAACGTGCAATGCGTTCATCGGTTGGCGGATGGGTCCGCAGGATTGAAGGCAATGGAACACGGCGTGCTGGGACCGGCATCATCATGTCCTCCCAAAACCGTCCTTGATGGTTTTCTAGGCGTTGAAGCGCGGATGCGAGGCCCGCTGGGTCGCCCGTCAGCATTGCGGCTTCCAAATCAGCGTCGAATTCGCGCGCCCGCGATAGGCCAAGCTGCAGGAGGCTCGTTAGGGCGGGAGCCATATACAGCATAATGATCGCCAGCCACGAGATTGGCGGGGTTCCTGTCGCCATGCCCAGAATGTTCAGCACGGCCAGAAACAGTGCCGCATATGACAATGACTGGACGAAGCGGCTCATGACATCGGCTAAACCCATAAGCCAAACATCGTTGTTTCTGATGTGGCTTAATTCGTGGGCCAAGACGCCGGTGATCTCGCGCATGGTCAGTTGCCGCAGCAGGCCTTCGGTTATTCCTATGACAGCGTGGTTTGGGGTTCCGGTCGCAAATGCATTCAAAGTTGCACTCGGTATCACGTAGAGGTCTGGCGTGTTTTCAAGCTGTGCGCGGCCAGCCAATTCAATATTCAGCCGCGACAAGGGACTGGTGCTTTTTTCAACCTTTTTCGCTCGATAGAGCCTCATGATCGTTTCCGGCGGCACGCGGGGTGACACCAGAACAAGAAAAGCGACTGCAAGAAGGGCGAACAGAACGCCTGTGAGGCCAGACAATAGATAGGCCGCAATAATTAGAAGCGTCGCGATGCCACCAATTAACAAAATCGAATGCATGAGGTTGCGCTGACGATGCTCACGCTGGGCTTCTGCATCAAGGAACGGGTTGATGTTTGATTGAGCGGCGGTGGACACCACGTGATCTCCCACGTTTGCGTTTTGGCGGGTTGGCGTTGGACTGACCATAACAACGGGTTTTTCGCTCATCGCTGAGCGGCGCACGCGTTGCGCCGCCCATTTGCAGAAAGCTAGAATTTTTCCGTAATGACGCTATCAGCCACATCTGTCGGCGATGTGTCACGCGCTGCCTGTTGCTGAAATTCTAGGATTGCTGGGATGACGGCTGCGGCCTCGTTGATGACCAGATATCCAACGTCCAGATTTTCTCTGATAAATGCCTGTTCGCGCATGTGACTAATCAGTGATAAAAAGGGGTTCCAGAAACCTTCGATGTTCACGACGACGATGGGTTTACCGTGTTGGCCCAGCTGTGACCAGGTGAGTTGCTCGACCAGCTCTTCCAGGGTGCCAATGCCTCCAGGTAGTGCAACAAATGCGTCGGATCGTTCAAACATCAGCATCTTACGTTCATGCATATCTTTGGTGACGATGACTTCGTCAGCATCCTTCAACATGCGCTCGTGTTCGGTAAGAAATTGAGGGATTATTCCTGTAACCGAGCCGCCATTCTTCATGGTTGCTTGCGCGACTTCGCCCATTAGGCCAAGCCCTCCGCCACCGTATACCAGGCCAAGCCCGGCTTGCGCGATGTCAGATCCAAGTTGGACGGCAGCGGCTTTGTAGGCTGGATCCGTGCCATGGCCGCTTCCGCAGTAAACGCAGACCGTTTTGATTTTCTGAAGCGGTGGCACATTGTGCTGAAGCGGGTGGAGGTCTGTTGTATTTGATTGGGTCATGATCTCATTGGTGCTTTAGGCTCGGATTTTCTCTGCAGGTGTCGTCCAATCCAGTCTCGCTTGCAAATGTGGTGCTTTGAGATGGAATGAAGGCTGTAGGGAGCTGCGTTATACTGCTTTAAGACGTTGCGAATTTGTTGTGGTCTGCCGAATTTGCTTATCGGTTTGATGTCAGAGCGTTTGGAGTAGTGGAAAATCAGGTTTTCATTTCTAGCGGCGTCTTTTAGGTTTAGGCGTTCCGTAATGCCTGTGCGTTGTTGTTTTGTATATTCGTTACAAGGTGCTATCTCGATGTGTAACTTCGGGATGGTAAGTCTATCGTGACGGCCTGTGA
This sequence comes from Pseudomonadota bacterium, assembly GCA_039819885.1. Classification (GTDB taxonomy): domain Bacteria; phylum Pseudomonadota; class Alphaproteobacteria; order Rhizobiales; family Hyphomicrobiaceae; genus JBCBRD01. Next base: position 3,687 of record JBCBRD010000040.1, on the reverse strand, counting down.
GGTCGGGTTGGAGAGTTGGCGTTGAACCAGCACCTTCTGAGTTTGGGCGTGGGGGTTTCCGGATGTGCCTGCATCTTATACGGGATCGCGTCGTACTCGGCTTCTAGCGAACGAAGTGATGCGCTCAGTTATTCTCGTTCCTATGATTATGTAAGCGTTGCCTACAGCGCCAACTCTGGTTGGTCGTCTGCAAAGCGAGGCTATGTCCATGTGACGGCTGATGACCGACAGCCGCGCGCTCAAGGGATTGCTTGGCTTGGTGCGGTCAGAGCACAGACGGCCTCCAAGCGGCCTTATGCTGTGCGGCTCAATCGCATTGTTATCCAGCCACAAAAAGGCATGACGTTTACGGGACGAGGGCCGTTAGGAGCGCGCATTCGCTTGCGCGCGGGACAGGAGGTTCTTGGGACAGCCCAGGTCGGGGCAGATGGGACTTGGGCTGTGCAGATTCCGCGTGTGTTCAAGCCTGGGGACCATCAGGTGACCGCGGTGGCTGATCAATTTGAAAATGCGCGTTCGCGGACCAGTCCGGACGTAAGGATCTCAATCCCAACGGTCTTTCGTTCAAATCAAGATGCGATTGTTGCTTATGAGCGACCAATTGAGATTCCGACGCGCCGGCGTGATGCGCTTGATGCAGCCGCCAAGGATCGCACGTCTCAGCAACGTGCTGAGGATGTAGCGCGTGCGGGGCATGAGGAATTCAATCGTTGGCAGGATCGGCAACCTAACGCGCGGGCGCCTCAGATTGTTTTGCCGGCGCCACCTGTTCGAAAACCTGAAGCGCGTGATGAAGGTGGACTGCTGACGTGGTTAGAACGGGCGGCTAAGGGCTATCAGGAGCAGGTTGTCGAGAAGCTCGCGGAACCCGAGCCGGGAAAAGGTGTTGCTGAGCGGTTCGACACGGCCCGGCAATCTCGTTCAGCTGAACAGTCAGTGTCCTCTGTTGAGGAACTAGCCACGCGTAATGGTGGATCGGGACCTTTGGTCGATTACGACTCAAGCGGACGTGAGACTGACGCCGCGCTCAGCGAAGCACGCCAAGCACGACGACGCAGTGCTGAAGTCTTGGCTGAAACCCGCGAAGCCTTTGAACGGGATCTGTTGGAGCGGGAGCTGCGGGACCGGGCTGCACGACAGGCCGTTGATGCCGCGCGTTCAGAGAGTGAGGCGCGTGAACGGGCAAGGCAGGCCGAGATTTCGCGTCGTGCGCGTGAGGCAGAATTGCTTCAACGTGAATTGCGTGCCCGTGCCGCATTGGAGGAGCGCAGGCGTGTCGATGCCGAACGGGAGCGTAGACTGGCTGCCCAGAGGCTAGAGGCGGAACGCCTAGATACGGAACGTCAAAACCGCGCGGCTGAGGCTGAGGCGCGGGAACGTGCCCAACAGGCTGAACAATTACGCGCGTTGTTTGAGCAGCGCCGGTTGGAACAGGAAACTCAAGAGCGAGAGGCCAAGGCGGCTGCTGAGCGTGAAATGGCTCAGCGATTGAAGCGTATGGAAGAGCGCGCCAATCGGATTGCCAGGCTTGATGACGCGGTTCGGGCTGAGACGGATCGTCGTTCGGCCGAGGAAGCGCAGCAGGCTGAGGAGCAGCGGTTGGTAAACCTGCGAGCGGCTGAGCGGCTCAGGACCGAGGCGTTGGCCAAGGCACGATCTGAGGCAGAGAGGCTCGAAGCGGAGCGCGCGTTGGCCGAGCAAAGACGCCTGGCTGCTCGTCAGGATGAGGAACGGCTGGCAGCTGAAGTCCTTGCGAAGGAACAAGAGGCAAAGCGCCAGCGCGAAAACGCCCTTGCTGAGCGACGTGCTGCACAAGACGCACTGGAGCAGCGGTTGTTGGAGCGCGAGGCGCTGCGTTCCCGTGACCAACGTATTGCAGAGATTTTGCGTCGTTCAAACAGGGTTTCGCGGCTTTTCGATGATGCCCAACGTAGGCGGGCGGTCGCGCTGGAAGATGAGAAGGCTGCGGCTGAACGATTGCAGCGTGAGGAAAAGGTGCGTGTCGTTGCAGAGCGTGAGCAGGCGCTTCGGTCTGAACAAACAGAAACGATTGCTCGACGCTCAGTTGCTCCACCGGTTCGCAACGACCGTATCATTCGTTCATCTGGCAGCGATGTGGGACACCGCGTAGTCTTGCCTCAGCGCGGAATTCGGCAACAGGCGGTGCAACGGTCTGCTGATGCGTCGGGTGAGCGTCGGTATCGAAGACAAAAGAAGGTGTCTGTTGCCTCATGGCGGTCTGACCCCAACCGCAAGTGTCGCGATGATGCTGGTGTCGAGTTGCTCAACCTGCCTGGCGTTTATACGGTCGCCTATGGTGATACGCTGTGGGGCATTTCCGAGCGACACTATGGTGCTGGCCATCGTTATTGGCGCATCTATAGGAAGAACCGTCGTAAGATCAGAAATCCCCATTGGATTTATCCCTGCCAGCAGTTCGTTTTGCCGCCAGATTCTGACACGTCCCGGCACTTCTAGCGATTTGAGAGCCTACGTGCGACGATCGGATCAGGGTGACGTGACCGTAAACGTCTGCGATGGTCTTCAACTGACAATCGATCATTGTTCGGCAACTTGAACACACCGATCTGCTTTCAGCCGGCAACACTATTGTAATCTGCGTCCCGGAATTCAATGGATGATGGGATCGGCACAGACGTTTGCGCCTTTCGGATACGAACGCGTACTCAACATTGCGAAGGTTTTATGGTTCCCTCCCGACGCCCGTCCGCAGCCCTTGGCCCAGCACCATCAAGCGACTTGTTTGCCTTGGCTGGTCGCGAAAACCACTGGGTTGTTTTCAAAGGACTGCTTCCGTTTGTCTGGCCTGAAGGCCGCCCAGATCTTCGTATGCGTGTCGTCGCCGCATTTGGCTTGTTGTTGATTGCGAAGGTCGTCACCGTCTGTATTCCGATCTTTTTCAAAGAGGCGACGGATGCGCTGACGACGCTTTCGGCTGAACGCACCAATGGAGAGATTGTTGCAGGCGGGCTTGCGCTTGGGATCACCTTTATGATCCTGGCTTACGGGGTTGGCAGGGTCAGCATGATGGTGCTGAACCAAATCCGCGATGTCTTATTTACGAAGGTGGGCCAACATGCTGTGCGTCAGCTCAATGGGCGCACATTCCGCCACCTTCATCAACTCAGTCTGCGTTTCCACCTTGAGCGACGTACGGGTGGGTTGTCTCGGGTCATTGAGCGGGGCTCGCGCGCGATTGAACTGATCATCCGTATGGGCATTTTGAATGTCATACCGACGTTCTTAGAACTCATCCTGGTTTGCGGAATCTTGTTTTACTTCTTCGACGTGACCTATGTGCTGATCGTTTTGGCGACAGTTGGTGCGTACATGTGGTTCACGTTCAGCGCTTCGGAATGGCGGATCGGTATTCGCCGTGAAATGAACGACAGCGATACCGAGGCCAATACAAAGGCAATCGACAGCCTTTTGAACTTCGAGACGGTCAAATACTTCGGCAATGAGGATCTTGAAATCCGCCGCTTTGATCAGTCGATGGGGCGATACGAAAAGGCAGCGATCAAGACCTATTACTCGCTTGGTGTTTTGAACTCCGGGCAGGCGGCGATCTTCACGCTCGGGATGACGCTTTCGATGTGGCTTGCTGCACGCGGTGTTGCGAGTGGTGCGCATACGGTCGGCGATTTTGTTATGATCAATGCGATG
>JBCBRD010000039.1:0-19981 GCA_039819885.1 Pseudomonadota bacterium | reverse complement strand
GAGTGATGAACACACCATGGACCCAACCATCACCTTGAAACCAAGCGCGCGCGCATGCCCCGTCAGCGCGAGTGCCTAGAAGCCGGGGTCGGTGGCTATTAGTGACCACCTCAGAACCGCCGCTGCACATCCGGCCAGCAGCAGTTTTTCTGCACCAATGCGGTGGATGATAGGGGCTGCCCAAGCGAAAACGATGATCTCGGCAGTGACGCCGATACCCCAGAGCAAACCAGCTTCGATAGGGTCAATGCCCTGGCTCAGCCAATGGAGCGTTCCGAAGATGTAGTAGGTCGCATGGGTCGCTTGAACGGCACCTGTCGCAACCAACAGGGCCACAAATTCCGGCTTTTTTAGCAGTCCGAGAGCGGCCGTTACGGACGATGGTGTTGCAGTGGTGGCTGGAGTTTCCTTCGACGTAACGCGGGGGCCTTTGTAATCGGGCGCACCGGCCATCGCTTTGGGATTGATCAGGCTATGGGCGGCGAGAGCTGTAATGCCGCAAGCGCCGACGATCAACCAGATCGTGATGTCGCTGCCGTAGCTTTCGATAAGTGCCCCGCCTGCAAGGCTGGCAAATATGAACGTCAGCGACCCCCAGAGCCGCATGCGTCCGTAGTCGAGGCGAAAGCGGGTGACACCTGAGACGGCCAACGTTTCGATCATTGGCATGACTGATGTCTTACAAAGCGACAGGACCAAGGCTGCTGCTGCAATGGGCCAGAAACTACTCAGTTGGGTGAGAGTGAGAGCTGCTCCAAGCGCCAACCAGCTCAACACGATCGTGGTTGTGCAATGGGCATCGCGGCTGTCGGCGATAAGTGCGATTACAGGGCTGGCAAGGAAGCGAACAAAGAACGGAAGTGCGGTGATGATCGCGATTTCGGCTGCGTCCATGCCGCGCCAATCGAGCCATACCGGGAAATATGGCAGGTGGATGCCGTAGATCAGAAAGAGCGCGCCGAAGTAGGCCGATATCCCGACGGCGTACCGATTGCGAGAGGGTTCATCTTGGCGACGCGTGGTCGGTGGTGTTCCCTTCCGATCGCTGTTGGGATCGGGCCGACGTTGGGTTGAGACATCCATTCATGGAGACGTGCCCGCCCGCTTGGATGCCGTCAACTCAATGTGTGTTTGCGAAACGGGTTATCCGCTTACCATCGCGTCTTGAGGCCAAGCGAAATAATGTCTGTATGTGCCTCGATTGAGCCCGCAAATTCAGTTGTGCTGCCAATCGGCGACCTGGAGAACTCGGAGTTCTCGAGGAAAATATGTGTGTAGGCCAGGTCCACGGTCGTGCTTGGCATAAGCTGGAAGGACGCACCTGCACTTAGCCAAATCCGATCGCTGTCTGGAATGCCCAGAATTCTCTTTTCGGGGGCATCGACGGGTGAGATTTCGTAAGCAACACCGGCGCGCCACGTGATGCCATCTGGCATGTCGTATTCAGCACCCAGTGAGAAAAACCAACCGTCGTCCCAATTCGCTTCGATGACGATCGGATCTGGTGAAACAACGCCAGTGACGGCAAGTTCTTCGAAGCGGCTCCAGTTGGACCACTCGACGGTGCCCATGACGCGCATGTTTGGTGCGAGAGACTGCCGCATCGAGAGCGTGACGATATCAGGCAAATCGACGTCAGCTTCACCGCTCTGCGTTGCACCGGGTGTTGTAAAATCTCCGTCCAGAGTGTGGGAGAGCTGCGAACGGTAGCCCAACCCGATTGAGGTTGCAGGGCTCGGTTTCCACAAAATGCCAGCCGTTCCACCAAACGCGAAGTCGTCGCCTTCAAAGGTGGTGGATTGGGTGGGACCTAAATCGGACGCAAACGAGAACTTGCCGTCTGCGTATTGCACCTGGGCGCCGGCACCGACGAAGAACCCCGGAAACAACTCATATGAAATGGTGGGCGACGCGTTGAGCGTCAAAAGCTTTGATGTGCGCCCCAAGACGTTCCCGGCATAGTTCAAGTTTTGAGGTTTCGTGGTCAAGCCGAACGGCGAGTTGAGGGAGATACCGACGAACATTTTGTCGGACAGCTGATAGGACGCGTAAGTTGCGCCAACAATCGCGGGAGGCGCAATGTCTCCACTTTCGGCTCCGAAAAAGCCTGGCGTTGCTGAATTGCCGCCGATTGTGTCGACCGTGACCTCTGCGAAGGGGGAGATCACAGAGTAGTTGCTGTCGACGTTGATGCCCGGCCCCGAGACGGCGCTGGCGGCCGCGGCATTCCAAAACATCGAAGACAGACTGTCGCCTGCCGCAGAGCCGGCAAATGATGTGCCCTGGCTCATGGCCGACTGCTCACGGATAGCAAAGCCGCCTGCTACGGCCTCCTCGAAGCGTGCTGAAGCCTGAGCTGTGACAACGATCATAGCTGCCAGTGAAACCGTCCGAAGGTTGTTTGACCTGTTACGGCTCAGTCCGGTCGATCGGTTGCATCTGTGTTGGTTTGCTTGAAATGCCATCTTGATGTCCCCACACCCGTGTCGACTGCATTATGCGAAGAGGTCGCATTGCTGGTGGGTTGGACGAACGATCAGCCCCATCAACCTGCAGTTTATTGTGTGACAACACTAACCATCCAACCTTTTGACTGTCATTAAATTGCCAATCTTCTGATTCGCTTCGAATGGCCAATGTGACGGTCACGCAACGGAAACGACGCATTGGTTGCATTTCTGCAGCGCAATAAAAAACCGGCTCGGTGGGCACCGAGCCGGTTCTTAATTTGGCCGACCTAACTGTTGGTGCTGTGACACCCGATCGGCCTGTCCCCCGAGGCTTTGAGTGAGCGGCTGAACCGCTCGTGATGATTAAGTCTCACATTGCCAATGTGGGCACAAGTCATAAGCCCCAGATATAAGGCGTTTGATGTGGTGCGTGTTTGATTGGTAACACTCAATGATGCTTGATTGCATCATATGTCGCAGGCTAAGGCTGTATCAGCATTTCCGCAGGCCAATCGCGATGCGCTGGACGTTAAAGTCAACGGGCGTAATGTTCATGTTCATTTTACAGCGGCCGGCGTTGAGCGTCATTTGCGCATTAAGCACAGATCCACTGATCGCCAGCCGAAAAGTTGAGCCTGCCAGACGTCCAGAGACTGTACCGGCGTTGTTATGATTACGTTCTTCCCAGGTGCCGGAGATGGCCTTGCCGTTCATGTTCAAATTCGAGCGGACATCTATTTTGTAGGCGGCGCTGGCACAACGCAGATTTTGGCGAATGCTGGTTGCGTTGTTTTCAATAAAGAAAGTGGCCACGCATTTGACCTGCTCCTTGGTGCCATTGGTCATATTCACAGTGCCCCACCCCGACCAACGACCCGCCAATTGCTCAACGGCTTTCGCGGCATGGACTGCCGAGAATGTTGATGTCAGCAGGAGGATTGCGAGGCTTGCGCGTGCAAGATGCCGCCGACTCGTCATCAGCCAACATTGTAGGCCTTCAAAGGCGCGGGACATCTTGCAAACTCCTTGCTCAGCTGACGTGTTGTTCCAGCAATTCGCTCGTTTGCTGATTGGGCATTTGTACCGCAGGACAGCCACCCGAGCTGTGGCTCAATCTAACCGACGGTTCGCAATATCTCATCCTATTATGTTGCCTACCAAACTCGTCAGACCGCCGACAAGCTTCATGGCGGTCCTTCTACAGCGTGGAAGCGATATTTTGCCGATTGTTCGGCAACTTGGCCACATCAATGGTCGTTGGGTCGCAACTCATCAACGCCAGCTTACAAGATGATCCACGGGGCCCGAGCCTGAGCCGATGTTCATCGACGTTCCTGCTTGCAATGCTGCTGTCAGATAATCTTTCGCGGCTGCAATTGCGACACTCAGCGTCTGTTCGTCTGGTTCCGAAGGTTGGTTTGATGCTTCCGTCTTGGCGAGTTCTGCCGTGATTGCTGCTGATAGCGTACAACCGGTGCCATGGGTGTTTGGCGTTGGGATCCTTGGTGCTGCGAAGGTCTGTCGTCCGTGTGCGGTGATCAGTATATCGCGGGCGTCTTCGCTCGTTGCGTGACCGCCTTTCATCAAAACGGCGGCGCATCCAAGGCTCAGAAGACGGCGCCCCTGGTCGACAACTGCTGCGTCGTCGGTTGCCAGCGCCTTATCGCCCAGCAACATGGCAGCTTCTGCGATGTTGGGCGTTAGGAGCGTTGTTATCGGCATCAGGCGTTTGATGAGAGCGGCGACAGCAGCCTCACTCACCAATCGATCCCCACTCGTTGCGACGATGACCGGATCGACAATAAGCGCACCGAAGGCAGTCCGACTTTCGACCGCGATGTCTGCAACGGCTTCAACTGTCTCGTCCGTCGGCAGCATCCCGGTTTTGGTTGCGCTAATGCGAAGATCTGATGTGACCGCAGCCAACTGTGCGATCGTGAAATCAGCCGGTGGGACGTGAATATCCGAGACGCCGGTGGTGTTTTGCGCGGTCAGCGCAGTGACAACACTCGCGCCGTAGACGCCCAGCGCAGAAAACGTTTTGAGATCGGCTTGGATACCGGCGCCACCTGAACTGTCCGATCCTGCGATGGTCAGTGCAATCGGCCGGGTCACGTCAGCGGCCCGCACCCTGGCGCATGATGTCATCTTGCAGGTTGTCCGGTGTCATCCAGACTTCGACATCACCTAGCACTGGGAACGTCTCGAGCAGCCATTGTCCGAACCAATTGATTGAACCGGAGAGAAACAGGAACCCTGTGATAATCAGGATGATCCCCATCACCTTTTCCATCGTCCCTAAGTGCCTTTTGAAGCGGTTCATGAAGGACAGGAAGGGCCTAATCGCAATCGCCGCCAATACGAACGGTATACCCAAACCCATCGAGTAGACGAACAGGAGGCTGACACCTGATGACAAGCTGGCCTGATCGGCGGCCAAGGCCAGAACGGTCGCGAGTACAGGGCCGACACAGGGCGTCCAGCCAAACGCAAAGGCCAGCCCAATGACGTAGGCGCCGAGAAGGCTGGCACCAGGCATGTCGGCTTGGTAGCGCGCCTCCGTGTAGAGAAGCGGTATCTTCAAGACGCCCAAGAAATGCAGGCCAAATAGAATGATAACGATGCCCGCGACCATGGCCATTTCAGACTTGTAGGTCTGGATAAATTGCCCGGCCATTGAAGCACCCGCACCCAGCGCGACGAACACCGTTGTAAATCCAAGCACGAAACAGAATGAGGCCAAGACCACACGCCGCCAGACTGTATCCTCCAGCCCGTTCTCGTCTGTCATTTGATCGATGCTGGTGCCACCCAGATAGCCCAGATAGGGCGGAACGAGTGGAAGGACGCAGGGGCTTAGGAAACTGGCCAGACCAGCAAGGCCCACTCCGAAGTATATATGCGCGTCCATCATGCTCTTAGGGCTCGCTATCGTTGATCGGCGATCATGCGTGCTTACCAGACGTTTGGAATTTGGCCCAAATGCCTTGCCCGCGCTTACCGGCTGTCTCAGCCGTCATCTGGCTATATCGTGCGTTGCCCGTTCACGCCAGTCGTCGGAGGGCCCAATCGTCGCCTGTTTGCTACACTTATGGCTCACGCATAGCTCACGTTTCCGGCATGTTTAGCGTTCAAGGCTGCCATCTTATTCGGTTGGGGAATAAGTCAGCTAAGGCTGCGCTCAGACCGTCGAAGCCGGCCAGGACAGCATCTGCCCGCAGGTCTTCGGGATTTGCGTTCATATAACCATGCATCAACAAAACCACAGGGACCTGCGCGGCCCGTGCCGCCTGAACGTCTGCACCGCTGTCCCCCACGAAGACAGCGTTCGCGGTTTTGCAACCCAACGCCTTGATTGCATAATCCAGCATGGCACGATTGGGTTTCAACGGTCGCAAGTCGCTCGCACCGACAACAGCATCAAAGAGCTGGATAAGCTTAAGGTCTGTAAGGATCTGGATCGTCAGTTCGTCTGGCTTATTGGTGACGATCCCGAGTTTCGCGCCCTTTTTCTTCAGCTCTACGAGGCAGCGGAGTGCTTCTGGGTAGAGCACTGTGCGTTCGCATGGCTCAGCTTCATAGTGGCGAAGGAAGTCTTGAAAGAGCGCGTCTATCGCGTAGCTGTTGCGCGTGACGGCCGATGGGGCAAATGCTCGCTCAACCAATGTCCTTGCACCCGCGCCAACCAGGGCTGATACGTCCACATTTGAAAGCGGAGCTTCATCTTCAGCCACCAAGACTTTGTTGAGCGCTGCGGCAATATCTGGAACGGAGTCAATCAGCGTCCCGTCCAAATCAAATAGAATGGCCGGCACGTCGTCAGACCGAGCTGTGGTACGTGTGTTGTTCAACCTACCCGAGCTCACACCGCACCGTGAGCGCGCGCGAGAGCCGCAACGCCCGGCAACTCTCGGCCCTCTAGCCATTCTAGGAAGGCACCACCAGCCGTTGACACGTAGGTGAAATCGGACGTCACGTTCGCACCTGCTGAATTTAACGCTGCTACAGTATCGCCACCGCCTGCAACGGATACCAGTTGCGACGCGTTGGAAAGTGCAGCGGCTTCCCTAGCCAGCGCGAACGTTCCGGCCCCGAAGGGGCTGATTTCAAATGCTCCGAGTGGCCCGTTCCACAACAGTGTTTTGCATCCGGCAATTGCCTTGGTGAGGTTTGCGACGGTTTGGGGTCCAACATCGAGGATCATGCTATCAGCCGGACACTGGTCGACTGGGACCGTCTGGGACGCTGCACCGACTTTGAAATCGCGCGCGACGACTATGTCATCTGGCAGGAGGATGTTGCAGTTGGCGAACTTGGCCTTATCGATGATCTGAAGGGCGGTTTCTGCAAAATCGGGCTCAGAGAGAGATTTGCCCACCTCGATCCCCTGCGCTTGGAGAAAGGTGTTCGCCATGCCTCCGCCGATAATCAGATTGTCGACCTTTTCAACGAGGTTGGTCAGGATCGGAATCTTGGTGGAGACTTTTGCTCCACCGACGACGGCAACGGTGGGGCGTTCGGGTTCTTCTAGCGCGCGTCGCAGCGCTGTAATTTCTTCCATCATCAATGGCCCGGCATAGGATGGCATGTGCCCAGTGATGGCGTGTGTTGATGCATGCGCGCGGTGCGAACTGGAAAATGCTTCGCCGACGTAAATGTCACCGTTTACTGCAAGCGCTTTGGTGAACGCTACGTCGTCTTTCTCTTCACCGCCGTGGAAGCGCAAATTTTCCAACAGCGCGAACTGTCCGGGCTGAAGCGCATCGATGACGGTCTTGGCTTCCGGGCCAATGCAATCTGATGCGAACGCGACGGGCTGGCGTAGGACTTCCACCATTTTTTCCGCGACAGGCTTTAACGTGAACTCGTCGTTTCGTTGTCCTTTTGGACGGCCGAAGTGAGATATGACGATCACACGCGCGCCACGTGACGCGAGATCGAGCAGACATGGAGCGACGCGGTTGATCCGGGTTGCATCCGTGACGACCCCGTCACGGATCGGCACGTTGAAGTCGACGCGAACCAAAACTCGTTTTCCCGCAACGTCCACGCCGTCGGTAGTTCTCAGGCCTTCAAAATTCACCGTCTCTGTCCCTCAAAACGCCCGTTCATTCGTATCGAAATACTTGTCCGGGTGTCAGAGCATGCTACGGGCCAATTCGGCAATACGGTCAGGTGTCAAACCGAAATGTTGGTAAAGTTGTGGGGCGGGTCCGGAGGCCCCAAAGCCTGACATTCCGACGAAATCGTCTTGCGGGCGCAACCAGCGGTCCCAGGACTGACGCACGCCTGCTTCAATCGCGATCCGTGGGGCCTCGCCCAGCACGCTTTGCTGATGAGCGGGCGGTTGCTCCGCGAACTTTTCGAGCGATGGCATCGAGACAACAGCGGTCTTGGTTCCGTTTTCGCCGAGTAGCTTGGCGGCGTCCATGGCGAGACCAACTTCTGAGCCTGATGCAATCAATGTGAGGTCACGATCGTCAAAAACGTCATGTAGAACGTAGCCACCGTGGGCACTCAGATTGGTTTCATTGGCTTTGGTACGAAGAAGAGGCACGCCTTGACGGGTCAGCGCGAGGACAGACGGGCGGGTTTCATCAGCCAGGGCAAGTTCCCAGCATTCTGCCGTTTCGATCGGATCGGCTGGGCGGAAGACGTTCAGGTTTGGAATGCAGCGCAGTGCTGAGAGATGTTCGACAGGTTGGTGCGTTGGACCATCTTCCCCAAGTCCGATTGAGTCGTGCGTCATCACATAGATGACACGCTGCTGCATAAGGGCTGACAGACGGATTGAAGGTCTGCAGTAGTCCGTGAAAACGAGAAAGGTCCCGCCATAGGGGATGAGGTTTTCGGTCAACGCGAGCCCGTTCATTGCAGCAGCCATGCCGTGTTCGCGCACACCGTAGTAGATGTAGTTACCGCTAAAATCACCAGAGCCGACTGGTTTATGATGCACGGTCATGGTGCCGTTTGATCCCGTTAGATCAGCGGAGCCACCTATCAGGTTTGGGAGAACCGGCGTGAGATGCGCCAACGTCATTTGCGACCAGACGCGTGTCGCACGCTTTTTCTCATCGGCAAGAAACTCGGCCTTGGCAGCCATGATTGCTTCGGCAATTTTGGCTTTTTGTGAGTGTGCGGCCGGTTTTTCTAAGAGGGCCTTTACTGCTTCCGGGGCGTTCGAAAACGCGCCGTCCCAGGCTTCGCGCACAACCGCCCCACGGCTGCCAACCGCTCGCCAGTTGGAAAGAATGTCATCGGGGATTTCGAATGGGCCATGCGGCCAGCCGAGCTTCTCGCGGGTGATTTCAATTTCCTCATCACCCAACGGGCTACCATGTGCTTTTGATGTTCCCGCGACTTTTGGGGAACCATATCCAATGATGGTTTTGCACGCGATCATCCATGGTTTTGTGTCATCGGATTTCGCTTTGGTGAGTGCATCGGAAACTGCCGCGGGGTCGTGGCCATCAATCGCCATTGTATTCCAGCCTGCTGCGTTGAAGCGGGCGATCTGATCATCGGACGTGGAGAGGCTGGTGCTGCCGTCAATTGAGATCGAATTGTCATCGAACAGGACAATCAATCGGCCCAGCTTAAGATGCCCCGCGAGCGTGATCGCCTCCTGACTGATGCCTTCCATCAGGCACCCATCACCGGCAATACAGTACGTGCGATAATCAATCAGTTCCGAGCCAGCGCGGGCATTCAAGAGCCGTTCACCCAGCGCCATGCCAACAGCGTTCGCAATGCCCTGGCCGAGCGGACCTGTTGTGGTTTCAATCCCTGGCGCATGACCGTGTTCTGGATGGCCGGCTGTTTTCGAACCCAACTGGCGAAATGCTTTGACGTCGTCGAGGGACATTCCCGTCGTGCCGGTGAGGTAGAGCAGAGCATAGAGGAGTGCTGAGCCATGACCGGCTGAGAGAACAAAGCGGTCGCGGTTTGTCCAATCAGGCGTACTGGCGTCAAATCGTAGGTGCTCTTTGAAAAGCACCGTGGCGACGTCTGCCATACCCATTGGCATGCCGGGATGGCCGGAATTGGCTGCTTGTACGGCGTCCATGCTAAGGGCGCGGATGGCATTTGCCATGTTCATGTGATCCGCATCAGCACTTGCCGTGACAGAATTTGTAGCGGCGATGGGCTGCGCCTCGGCCATGGGGTGGTCCTTTCCAAGAGAAACACTGCTGCCGTTGCCTCTTTTTGCTCGGCAAACGGTGTTTTGCGCACTCTTAACCACGTGTGACAAAGCCGTCTACGGCAGGGTGTTGAAAAAACTCAGCTATGAACGGCTCCATGCACTGCATATTTCAACTATGGGCAGGATTTCGCGTATCAGCGCACCGGCTTTAGCGGATTTTCACCGGTCAAGTCGTCATCGCGCAGGTCATCGCGGAAGATTTGGGCGAGCTGATCGGCATCACTGCGTGCTTTGTCTTGGATCTTGGCTACGTCGCTTGCATACGCATAGTCATCCGTGAGCCGCTTTTCATCATGGTTTTGGAAAATTTCAAGCGCGCGGCCAGCGCGAGCTTTCGAGTAGCCCAAAGCAACGAGAACATCTCCCGCGGTCGCTAACGCTGACCTGAACGTTTCGCGTTCGAGCGACATTATGCCGAGGTCCATAAGTTCGTGAGCATGCCTGCGATTGCGGGCACGCGCGAAAATTGGAAGGTCGGGGTAGGTCTCTCGCACAAACTTGGCTGTACGCAGTGATGCCTCGACATCGTCAATAGCCAGAACAAAAGCCTTGGCCTTGCTGGTCTGGGCCGCTTCCAGAATGTCTGGTCGGCTGGCATCCCCGAAAAATGCTTTGGAACCGTAGTTGGCAACCAAAGCGATCTGCTCGGCTGAAAGGTCGAGCGCGGTAAAAGGGATACCCTTAGCACGAAGGATGCGGGCCGTGATCTGGCCATATCTGCCAAAGCCCGCAATCACCACGTGGCCGTCTTCGTCTGGCATCTCATCATGCCCAGTTGGAGCGGTGTTTGCTTCAGGCAGAAGGTGCCGATCTAACAGCAGGAGAAGTGGTGTGGTTGCCATCGACATTGTAATCACCACGCCAAGCAGCGCTGACGTCTCCCGGTCGAGCACGTTCCCGGCGACACCTGCTGTAAGAAGTACAAACCCGAATTCGCCTGCCTGACTGAGTGAAAGACCCAGTCGGCGCGCCGGGCGTGTGGTCAGGCCCTGCCAACGCCCAATGGCGAACAACACACCGGCCTTTATGGCAACCAGTAGAACCGTCAACGCGATCACCATCACCGGTTGGTTGAGCAAGACTGTGAGATCGAGCGACATGCCAACAGCGGTGAAGAAGAGGCCAAGTAAGAGCCCTTCAAATGGCTGGATGTCGGCTTCCAGTTGATGGCGATACGAGCTCTCAGCCAAGAGCGCACCGGCAATGAACGCTCCAAGTGAAGCCGATAGGCCGACCGACTGCATCAGAAGCGCAGCACCGACAACGGTGAGCAGAGCCGCCGCCGTCATGGCCTCGCGCACTTTTGTTCTAGCTATGAGTTGCAGCGCCCGATCCAGTATGAAGTAGCCACCGATCACCAAAGCGGCGATGGCAAGTATAGGCTTGAGTATGGCCAATGCATCCGTACTGGCTGTCGTGGCCACGGCAGCAACGGCAAACAACGGAGCAAAAGCGATCAACGGTATCGCGGCTAGATCCTGGAACAGGAGGACTGCAAAGCCCAATCGGCCGTGCCGCATTTGGAGTTCGCCGTTTTCTTCCAGCACCTGAACGGCAAATGCCGTTGAAGACAGGGCGAGAGCCAAGCCGGCAAACAGGGCGGGAAGAGGCGGGAGACCAGCGATGAGGCCGATTGAGGTCAGCAACAACCCTGAGCCGATGACCTGAAGTGTGCCGGCACCGAAAATGGCTGTCCGCATGGCCCAAAGCCGCTTGGGGCGCAGTTCGAGACCAATCAGAAACAGCAAGAGCACGACGCCAAACTCTGCCGCGTGCAAAAAGGTTTCAGCTTCGTGCTCTCCGAACGCCAGCAACAGGCCCTGGGGACCCATCAGTACGCCCGCGATCAGGTAGCCGAGTACCGAGCCAATCCCGAGCATGCGTGCAAGCGGGGCTGCAATCGCCATGGCTGACAACAAGATGGCAACTTCAAAGAGCGTCATTTCCGACATCTGGAATCCGGTGGTTGCTGTGAAAGGAGGCGATCAACTGTACTGGGCTTGAGGCAGAGCAGAGCTTGTTTTTGCGGGTGAAATTGAAAATCGATGCGAAGTGCACAACCATGCTGGCAACCTGATGCATCTTCGTCTAAGGTCGCATTAAACCAAAGTTGAATGCTCATTGTTCGGGTATCGCGAACCATAGGTATAGCGCCCATGTCTGACCTACTTCAACGTATTGCCGAAAGCTCAGATGCTGATGCTTTTGCTCAACTTTTCCAAAACTATGGTCCGCGCGTAAAAAGCTACATGATGCGGCAGGGAGCGGATCCCCATACTGCGGAAGAATTGGCGCAAGAGACGCTTCTAACGGTCTGGCGAAAGGCACAGCTTTACTCTGGCGATAAAGGAAGTGCGACGACCTGGATCTTCACCATAGCCAGAAACCTTCGAATTGACCGGTTCCGACGGGAAAAGCCTTGGCAGGAACTACCGGAAGGTCGAGATGAGGAACCCTCCAACGATACGCCGCCAGATGAGGCTGTGTCAGAACGCGAGCGATCCGCTCGGGTCCATGCTGCGTTGAACAACCTACCGTCCGACCAACAAGAGGTTGTGGCGCTTTCGTACTTGGAAGGCTTGTCTCATAGTGAGATCGCAGAACGGCTCAGTCTGCCGCTCGGCACAGTGAAATCCAGAATGCGCCTTGCGTATCAAAAGATCCGCGAGGGCGTAGAGGACTTGCAATAAATGTCGATACTCCATCACCCAGATGACGCAACCCTTATGAGCTATGCGGCTGGAAGCTTGCCAGAGGCTTTGTCAGCCGTTGTTGTTACTCACTTGGCGATGTGCTCACGATGCCGCGCGGTGGTTGCTGATATGGAGATGCTCGGGGCGGTATTGATTGGCGACGAAACCCCCGCAGTTATGGATCGAGGCGTTACACGGGCGGCGGTTGGCACTTCCGTAGCGGACTTGGATGACACGGATGATTATCACCGATCGTCGGGTGGTGACATCAATGGGCCAATAACACGGCTTCTTGGCGAAGACCTAGATGACTTGCACTGGAAACGGCTGGGGTTTGGTGTCTGGCACTATCCAATATCCCTTTCTGAGACCGCCGGGGGTGATTTACGGCTCCTGAAAGTGGCCCCGGGGCAAGTTATGCCCGAGCACGGGCATGGTGGATCTGAACTGACACTGTTGCTACGCGGGTCTTACAGCGACGAAGTTGGAACGTTTCAGGTTGGTGATGTTGCGGATCTTGATGATGAGATTGAGCATACCCCGATCGCTCATCCAACCGACGGCTGCATCTGTCTTATTGCCAGTGAGGAGCGGGCTCGCTTTAAGAGCTTGTTTGCACGCATTGTACAGCCGCTAACTGGCATCTAATTTCTATCGGCAGTTCAACTCGCCAATTGTCGTCTCCATTTACAGCTACCGGATTTTGCAGTTGGCAGCGCGAATATTAAAAGGGCCGAGCGGCTGACCGCTTGGCCTTTGTTCATTTCCACATACTTCCGCTTCGGAAGCAATGTGTGGTAGGCATCGAGTTTCAATGGAAGCCGCGAGCGGGTTAAGCGGCAATGGGAGTTTGTGTCGAGCCAACATCATTGTTTGCGCGCTGGAAAAAAATTGTCATTTCACCAAGCGTCACGCCCCATTTGGAAAGCGTGGCCTTGTTCATGAGATTGTGCGTATCGACCCGATAGAACCGATCAGAAAAGCGGACGGATAGTTCGTTCTTGCCCATGCGCAACATGAAGTCATAGGACAGCCTTACGGCATCGCCATCGGTCCAGCCTTCGGCTTCACCAATTACGTCGTCAGCATGTGCTTTGAACTTACCGTCTGATGTTGGCGTTATGCGCCAAACACGATGCATGCGTTCGCCGTCGTCAAAAACGAAGCTCTCGTTCAAAACAAAGTCGTGGCCCTGCCAAGCTCCGTCCAACTCAACGATGAACGTCCTGCGCAGCTTTCCGAAACGATCCTCAAAAATCCCCCACGCTGAGGATTGACCCTGCAAGAATTCGGTCAAATCCAGTGGACCACCAACAGCGATGTTTTTCGTTTGAACGTCCTGGGTCGCAAAGTCTGCGCTCATATCGTTGGGCATGTGTGCCTCCAGTGTTTGCAATTGGCATATTGCGTCGAAAACCAACAGCCAGTCGGTTCAGGTTGTTAACGAGGCGCGGAACTGGCTGGATGCTCAAGAATGATTGCGCTTTTCGACACGGTAAAAGCCGACATCGATGACGCCACGTTCAAAACCGACTTCGCAATATGTCAGGTAGTAGATCCACATACGTTTGAACCGCTCATCAAATCCGAATTTCCGGATGTCCGGCCAAGCGGCCAGGAAGCGATCGCGCCAAACGGCAAGTGTCTTGGAGTAGCTGTGTCGAAACTGCTGGAGAGTTTCAAAGGTACAGTTTTGGCCCTCAGAGTTTTCCCGCATGGCTTCGACGGTCGGGAGCATGCCACCTGGGAAAATGTACCGCTGGATGAAGTCTGGATGCCGACGATAAGCCTCGAAGCTGTCTTCGCGAATGGTGATGGCCTGCAAGACCGCGTGGCCACCGGGTCTGAGACGCTCTGATAAGGTGTTAAAGTATTGAGGCCAATGCTCTTCACCAACGGCCTCGATCATCTCGACGGACACGATGCGATCAAAGGTACCTGTGACGTCGCGGTAGTCCTGGAACCGAATTTCAACCTGGTCAGATAGGCCGGCTGCTTTAATCCGCGCTTTTGCGTAACGAAGTTGTTCGCGGGACAATGTGATGGCTGTGACGTGGGCGCCGGCTCGCGCGAGCATCTCCGCCATACCACCCCAACCGCACCCGATCTCCAATACGCGATCGCCCGGTCTAATATCGAGGGCGTCCATGATTGCCTGATACTTCGCGGCCTGTGCGTCTTCTAACGACTGGTCCACGTGCGTGAATAAAGCGCTGGAATAGGTCATCCCGTCATCAAGCCATGGGGCATAAAAGTCGTTGCCCAGGTCGTAGTGGGCAGAGATGTTTCTCTTGCTTCCGCTCTTGGTGTTGCTGCGTCGCCGATGTGCAAGGCGGTCCCCTGCCCGCACTTTGAACCAACCGCGTCCCGCATTATCAAGTTGCTCGAAATTATCGAGAAAGAAGCGGAATACGTCGCCGAGATTTGACGTTTTGATCTCTTCGTTCATGTAACATTCGGCAAACCCCAGCGTTCCGCGTCGCATAGACCGCCAAAGAAGCGAGAACGACGCGAAGTCGATATCCGTTTCAGTGCCGCCTGGCTGGCCGATGTGAGCTGTTTGGCCGGATGGCATGCGGATGCGAATGCGTCCTGAAGTGACACCCGACAACGTCCGCTGCATGGCGGACAAGATCCAGGCATCACGAGCGGCGGCAAACCCGCGTGGCGATTTCAGGTCAGTGGATTCTAATTCACGCACTGGAAGCGCGTCTTTGTTCAACATGGCGGTGGATGGTCCTAGTTTTAGTCTTTGGCGTAGCTTACAGAATAACGAGCTGACGACTTGCCTTGGACCAGTGGCACGCCCTTGATCCAGAGTTTTGCAGCCTCATAGTGGATCGCCGCCATGACCTTCAGTGTCATCAAAGGCGTGCGCAGAAGTGCGCGCACAAGTGCAGCGCTCGTCAGCGGCTCCGTCTGTGCTTTGAAATGTGTCTTTAACAACGGACCGTCTGGATCACGGAAACTCACTCCGACCAAAACACCGTCAGATGGATGAGAGATGCGGAAGCCGTACGAACCGGTTCCTGCTGCGAATGGCGAGACAAACATGCGTTTAGCGCAAGACTGGGCGTAGACGCGTTGCGCCGCATTCTGGCCGGTTGCGTCCTTGAGCTGCGGACCGCTTGGGACCACGTAGCTGATGCGTTCCTTGAAGGTGTTGTTGACCTCATAAATGAGACCTACGAGCTGATCGTTAGCGTCGAATGCGTAGAAGACACTTAAGGGATTGAATACATAGCCAAAAACACGAGGATAGCAGAGCAAGAAGACACGAGCGTTTCCACTCGATATCCCTCCATTGCGAAACAATTCGCCCGCGTGTTCGCTGACCGACTTGCTATCGCCTGCACCGTGATCAGCATCATAAAAGCTCAAGGGCGCGAAACGGTTGCGTGCAAAACCCCTGACTTTTTCCGCAGTCTCATCAATGCGGTCAACGTCTAACAGCAGAGAAAACACGGGATAGTTGATTGCATGCGGCTTGGGACGCAGGCGTTTGTGAACAACGTTTCCAGTACAAAGCAGCGCTGGATGCTTGATCATTCGGCTGCCTTCAAAGAGTTTGCCGAACCAATGCCATCGCGATGTGCGCCCTGAGCCAAGACCCTTTCGCGGGCGCCGGCAACTGACCATGGACGCGACCGACCGCCGAGATCCTCTGCAACGGCCAGACCTGACTGAAGGCCGTCTTCGTGGAAGCCGTAGCCAAAGTAGCTGCCCGCGAACCAAATCCGATTGCGGCCCTGCAGGTCCCATAGATCTTTTTGAGCCGACATGGCAGCGGCGTTGAACAAGGGGTGTTGGTATTTTTCAGTTCGCAGCACCTTGGCCTGATCAATGGCCCGACGCGGGTTTAGCGTCACAAAGTAGTCTGTGCTGGTTGGCAATGGTTGAAGCTTATTCATCCAATACGTAACAGCTAGCGAGCCCGAGCTATCGCCATCACTGAGGTAGTTCCAGCTCGTCCATAGTCTGCGACGGCGAGGCATCAGCGTTTTGTCGGTATGGAGTACGGCGGTGTTTTCTTCGTATCGGAACGGCATAAGAAGATTGCGCTCAATATCATCGGCATCATCGATGAGCCGGAGCGCATCATCTGCATGTGTGGCGAGGACGATCTGATCAAAGACATCTGATCGACCATTCGATTTGTGCACTTCAACACCGTGGGGCACGCGGCGCACATGCTGCACGCCTTCGTCAGCAATAAACTTGGCGTTGCAGTCATTCTTGATGCGCGAAACGTATTCCCGGCTCCCGCCTCTTACTGTCCGCCACTCTGGCCGACCTGAGACCTGAAGCAATCCGTGATTGGAAAAAAAGCGCGCAAATGCGGCGATTGGGAATGCGAGCATTTGGTCGGCTGGCGCAGACCAGATGGCTGCTGCCATGGGTAAGATGTGGCGTTCGGTGAAAGCCTTCGAGTATCCGTTTTTGATCAGCCAACGCCCAAGCGTTTCGTCTGGATCGTGATGCGCCAGATCAAGAGCATTGGCGGCCTTGAAGAACCGCAAGATGTCATACGTCATGCGCCAATGCGTTGGGCTCAAAAAATTCGATGGCTGTCCGAACAGTCCGGTAAAACCATTGCCAGAATATTCAAAGGCGCCCTCGTTGAGAGATACGGCGAAGCTCATTTCGGTTGAGGCTGTTGGGACGTTGAGCTTCTCAAACAGTGCGATCAGATTGGGGTAGCAGGCGGTGTTATAAACGATGAACCCCGTGTCGACCGCCAACGGACCTTCTGGCTCGGCGACATCGACCGTGTTGGCATGACCACCAAAGTGGCTGTTTTTCTCGAAGACTGTCACGTCGTGGGACTTTGAAAGTAGCCACGCAGCGCCCAGGCCGGCTACGCCGCTCCCTATGACAGCTATTCTCAACTCTTTCCCTCACCCTCGACTTCGAGCGTTTGTGCAAGAGGTTACCGTGACGCACAAAAGCCGCTCAAGCTAATTTCATATTTACTAACGCCGTTAAAACGCTTGCAGATCAGCGCTCGACTCGGCACTATTGCGGCATCACGTCGCAATGTGTCTAGGGTCCGGCCTTATTTGCCACTGCCGCTCCGACACCTTCGCCCGACGTGGCCGGCTTGAACAGTTGAGACCTTATCGGGAGCCTGGACCATGACTATTGATCGCTTTTGGAATGCGCTTGGCGCGGCTGCATTTTTTGTTGCGGCCGGATTTTTGACGACATCAATGAGCATCGCAGCCATCCAGGCCGCCAGTTTTTCGTCAGGACCATCATGCCACGCGACGGGTTGCTACACGGTTGCAAGCCGCTGATTTAGCCGTCTAAACCTAGGTAAGTACTGCTCGGGTGACGCTGATTTGAGAAGCAAAACAAGGCGCGGCTTAGGCCGCGCTTTTGTGTTTTTTCACGACGTTGTCGATGTCCTGCAGGCTGCGAATGAGTGCCTCGAATTTGTCCAAGTGCACCATGTTCGGACCGTCGGATGGTGCGTTGTCGGGATCTTGATGGGTTTCAATGAAAAGGCCTGCAATCCCAACCGCGACCGCTGCACGCGCCAAGACTGGCACGAACGTCCGATCCCCGCCGGATGATGTCCCTTGCCCACCAGGTTGCTGGACTGAGTGCGTGGCATCAAAGATCACTGGACAGCCCGTTTGAGCCATAATGGGCAATGAACGCATATCGCTGACCAGTGTATTGTAGCCAAACGAGGCACCGCGCTCGGTTAGGAGGATATTGGGATTGCCCGAGCCCGCGACCTTGGCAACAACGTTTTTCATGTCCCATGGGGCGAGGAATTGCCCCTTTTTGATTTTTACGACCTTGCCTGTTTTCGCGGCCGCGACAAGCAAATCCGTCTGGCGACATAGGAACGCTGGAATCTGAAGTACATCCACGGCCTCACCAACGGCTGTGCAATGGTCTGGTTCATGAACATCGGTCACCACGGGTAGGCCCAGTGTCTCTCTTACCTCGGCGAAAACTGGCAAGGCTGCGTCCATTCCCATCCCGCGTTTGCCGGAAAGCGAAGTGCGATTGGCTTTGTCATAAGATGTCTTATAGACGAGGCCGATTTTGCAGCGTTCGGCAATCTCTTTCAGTGCGGATGCCATTTCGAGAGCGTGCTGGCGGCTTTCAAGCTGACATGGTCCTGCGAAGATGGCGATTGGTGCAGCGTTTGCAAATACCACGTTGCCCGCTTGGACTTCCGTTTTCACGGTCAGTTCCTGCTGCGCGCCAACTTGTTCGCCCATAACTCTGTTGTCCCACAATTCATCGATTTTGGCCGAAAACGGTATGATCGCCATTGCCCTTGCAGCTATGACATGGTCAGCTTGGTTCCACAAAGATGCCGGTACTTCAAGGTGCGCTGGCTGTCACGTTGGCCTGAATAAAGGGATGCTTCATGGGGGCTAGTTCGAAGATTGCAGGGTCTAGGTGGCTGGCCTTGCTTGGCCTTAGCATGACCTGGATGCTTTCATTTGCCCCGTTTGAAAGGTCTCTGGCGCAAGACAATCAATTTCCGTCTTACTTTAAGGCGCAGAAAAAGTACGACGTCGACACCGCGCTGATTATCTCTGTTGACGTATCACAGTCGGTCGATGCGGAGCGGTACGCTTTGCAAATGGAAGGGATCGCGCGTGCGCTCGAAGATCCCGATGTGGTCGGCGCCATCGTGAGCGCGCCGCTCGGACGCATCTTGTTTATGATGATTGCCTGGGCTGACAGCCCAAAGATTGTCGTGCCTTGGACTTGGATTGCTTCACCCGATGATGCAATTGCAACAGCGAACCTCGTGCGTAACGTCCCGCAACAAGGGGGTGAATTCACCTGTCTTGCGCGCATGCTCAGGATCGTCAATGAAAGCGTTTTGCCGACGATGCCGAAGCGTGCGCGGCGCGTTGTTCTCGATGTTTCGAGCGACGGAATTGATAATTGCACTCCAGCGCCACAGGTTGACGAAGCGCGGGACCGGCTCATTGGGAACGGTGTGATGATCAATGGTAACCCCATCATGATCCCAGGTGAAAACGATACCGTCGGGGTTGGGGCGTATCGGAAGCCAGGTTACGGCCTGGCAGTCGGCCCCGACACAGAGATGACGACCATGGAAAAGTGGTACACAGCGCATGTGATGGGGGGGCCAGGCGCATTTGTCTTGCCTGCATATGGATACCGAGATTTTGGTCGCGCGATCCGCAAGAAGTTCATGATGGAAGTGACGGAAGCACCGTTGTTGCCTCAGGCAGACCAGGGGCTGCCGTCGTTGGCGTCCCGCATTCCGAAAGGCTGAGTTCTTCATTGACCGGTCGTTTTAGGACATTGCGCCAGGGGTGATGACGCCCGTTTGTTGGCGCGCCATTACCGGTGGACTTTGCATGTAGATTGCCAAGAGTTCGGCAACAGCTTTAAGCGAATCCGTATGCACGCGTTCGTAGCCATGTGAGGCGTCCAGCCCAAAGCAAACCAATGCGGTTCGAATGTCATTGCCGGCCTCAAGTGCTGAAGCGCCATCGGACCGATAGTACTTGAACACATCGCGGCTGTGGGGCACGCCAAATTCGCGCGCCAAATCTATGAGGCTGTGGGACAGATGCCAGTCGAACCGCATTGGTTTGCTTTGGGCTGGACGCCTCACATGGCTACGA
>JBCBRD010000038.1:0-20267 GCA_039819885.1 Pseudomonadota bacterium | reverse complement strand
ATAAGAGCCGATGTCCTTCGCGACACCTTCCTTATCGAGGATCGAGACGATCAACACGCCATCCATGTTGTGTGTCGAGGACTACATCGATGCGCTGAACTGGGCGAAGTCAGTTGGTGGGCAACCCGGGATGCAAGCGCGTGCCGATGCAAACGCCAAAGTGCTGCACGACTGGGTGGCACGCACGGATTGGATTGCGAACCTGGCTGATGATCCAGCGACGTATTCGAACACGTCGGTTTGTTTAAAGATCGTAGATCCTGAGATTGCAGCTTTGGGTGCTGATGCACAAACAGCGTTTGCCAAACAGATCGTCTCGATCCTCGACAAGGAAGGTGTCGCGAAGGACATCGGCTCTTATCGCGATGCGCCGGCCGGTCTTCGTATCTGGGCCGGTTCGACTGTCGAAGCCTCCGACGTTGAAGCGTTGACACCGTGGCTGGATTGGGCATTTGCGCAAGCCAAAGGCGAGCTGGCGAAAGCCGCCTGATCACAGACACTCAATCTCTCTTAGATCGTCCTCCCCTCATAACGTCACCCCAACCCAGGTTGGGGACCAGCTAGATTGCAACGCGTACGTTGCTCAATGTTTGGGTTCCCGCCTTTGCAGGAATGACCGTCTGGGAGTGGGCGAGATTTCGAAACCTATCTCATACGCAGGATAAGCAATCACTATGGCTGCACCTAAAGTTCTCATCTCTGACAAGCTTTCACCCACCGCTGTCCAGATCTTCAAGGATCGTGGGATCGACGTCACGTTCGAACCAGACCTTGGAAAAGACAAAGACAAGTTGTTCGAAATGATTGGCGAGTTCGACGGCCTCGCCATTCGCTCAGCGACGAAAGTCACCGATAAAATTCTAGGTGCGGCTGACAAGCTGAAAGTCGTGGGGCGCGCAGGTATTGGCGTCGACAATGTCGATCGAAAGGCTGCGACAGCAAGCGGCGTCATTGTCATGAATACACCGTTTGGCAACTCCATCACGACCGCGGAACACGCGATCTCGATGATGCTGGCGCTTGCCCGCCAGATCCCACAGGCCAACTCATCGACACATGAGGGCAAGTGGGAAAAGTCGAAGTTCATGGGCGTGGAGTTGTTCAACAAAACACTCGGCGTGATTGGCTGCGGGAACATTGGTCAAATCGTTGCTGACCGGGCGCAAGGTCTGAAGATGCGCGTCGTTGCATTTGACCCCTTCCTGACCGAAGACGAAGCCAAACGCATTGGTGTTGAGAAGCTGGAATTGGATGACCTGTTGAAGCGTGCAGACTTTATTACGCTCCACACGCCGATGACGCCTCAGACGAAGAACATCCTGGGCAAAGAGGCACTGGCGAAAACCAAAAAAGGTGTGCGGATTGTCAACTGCGCGCGCGGCGGTCTCATCGATGAAGCAGCGTTGGCTGAAGCGCTCGACAACGGTCATGTGGCTGGTGCAGCGCTTGATGTTTTCGAAACGGAGCCGGCAACTGAGAACCCGCTTTTCGGCAAACCGAATGTGATCTGCACGCCGCACCTCGGTGCGTCGACTGGTGAGGCGCAGGAAAACGTGGCGATCCAGGTGGCCGAGCAGATGTCAGATTATCTGCTGAAAGGTGCCATTACGAATGCGATCAACTTCCCGTCTATTTCAGCTGAAGAAGCGCCGATCCTGACGCCGTTCGTCAAGCTTGCAGAACAGCTTGGATCATTTGCCGGGCAACTCACGGACCGTCCCATGAAGGGCGTCCGCATCGAGTATTGTGGCGATGTTGCCGATCTTAACGTCAAGCCCATGACAGCGGTTGCGATTGCGGGTGCCATGCGGCCGTCGCTGGCGGACGTCAACATGGTGTCAGCTAAGGATAGTGCGGAGAAGCGCGGGATCACGATCTCGGAATCTACGTGTTCGGACTCTGGTGTTTACGAGAGCTACATCAAGCTGACGGTTGTTACCGAAGAGTATGAGCGCTCTGTGGCGGGTACGGTTTTCTCGGATGGCCGCCCGCGGTTCATTCAGGTGCGCGACATCAACATGGACTTCGAACTGACGCCGAACATGATCTTTGTGCGCCATCAGGATCGCAAAGGCTTTATTGGAGAGTTCGGAATGGCAGCAGCAAAGCACGATATCAATATCGCGACACTCAATCTTGGCCGAACCGAGCAAGGTGGTGATGCTATCCTGGTGGCGGCACTTGATGCGCAGGTGAGCGACGAGGCTCGTGCGGCTGTGCAGGCATTGGGTGAAGTCAAACGCGTGAAGCGCCTGCAGTTTGACGGTTTGACCGGATAAGACAGTCCCCGTTGCAACGATTGGTATTGAATTGATGATGGCCAACTTGGGGAACCAAGTTGGCCATTTTTCATCTGTTTCTCGTGGTTTGCCGCTTTTTGGACGTTTGCAGTCCGTAGGCGACATGTTCAACAAACAGAATTCGCGTTTGGGAGAAAACGAGCATGGGTGTGTGGATGATAGGACGTGTCAGTGCGCTGGGACTTCTCTTGGCGATGGCACCAATGGCGGTTCTGCCCGCGATGGCCGACGATGTCGACGTGGCGTCAACGATTAACGGGGTTTTGGTGTTCCCGTCAGGCGCTGAGGTGAAGCGCGCTGGAAAAGTGTCTTTGAAAGCTGGAACGCACACGCTCATTCTCAATGACTTGCCAGCCCAAGCCGTTGGCAATTCCATTCGCGTTGAAGGGCAAGCCACTGGCGGTTTGGCCATTGGGTCTGTTGATAGTCGTCGTCGTTACATTGGCGAGGATGAGGGTGCTGAGCTGGAGCCGGAGCGCAAGGCACTCGAAGAGCAGATTCAAAAACTGCAGGATGACCGTTCGCTGATTCAAGGTGAAATCGATGCTGCGAATGCGCAAGGTGAGCTGTTGCGGAATCTGATCGCCTTGCCGACCAAGGCTGCTGCCCCTGGTTCTGGCAATTCATCGGACCCACTCAAGGCTGATGACTGGACACAATTTGTGGCCTTGGTTGGAACAGGTCTACGTGATGTTCGCGCGACGGTGACAGCAGCTCAGGGTCGCGTGCGCGACGTGGACAAGAAGATCAACGAGCTTCGAGCGAAGCTCAATGCACTCGCGCCGAAACAGCGTGAAGTGACAGAGGTCAAGGTGTTTGTGACAGCAGATGCGGATTTGGAGGCTGATCTGACGGTAACGTATCAGGTGTCCAATGCATCTTGGTCCCCGCTCTATGATGCGCGACTGAATACGGGTGATCAGACTGTGCCGGCTGCCATGTCGCTGACGCGGCGGGCGCGCGTGACACAACGTTCTGGTGAAGACTGGAAGGATGTTGTTGTACGGCTATCTACGACGCGACCGCAGTCGGGTTCGGCTGCACCTGAACTGCGGCCGTTGACCGTAGACTTCAAGCCGAAACCCAAGCCGCGTCCGAGTTTGGGCGGACAAATGAGTATGTCTCGGGAGCAGGCGGAAATGAACGACGCGATGATCGCACCGCAGGCAGCCCCGATGGTTGAGAGACGCTATCGGAGTGGCGCGGCACGGAAAACTCGTGCTGTTGCAGCTAAGCCTGTTGCTGCTCGTATCGTGAATGCGCCGTTTCAAGCGATCTTTGAAGTTCCCGGACGGACCAGCGTGCTTGGAACAGGTGAAGCCAAGCGGTTGCAGATCTCTGAAGAAGAGATCACGCCGAAACTCATGGTGCGCACGGTTCCGAAGCGTGCCGCCAAAGCCTATCTTTACGCGGAGATGACAATGGCTGCTGGCGCGCCGCTCCTTACTGGTCCGGTGTCGTTGTTCCGTGACGGCGTTTTTGTCGGGACTGGCAAACTGCCAACGCTTGCGGGTGGCGAAGATCATAAACTTGGTTTTGGCGTCGATGATCGCGTGCGGGTGAAGCATACCGTGCGGAAACAGCAGCGAGGGGAAACAGGTTTGATTTCATCGTCGCGAACGGATAGCCGCAGTTACAAAATCAGCGTGACGAACCTGCACAAACGACCGGTGTCCGTGACGATCATTGATCAAGCGCCGGTTTCGGCTGATGCGGAGATCAAGGTTGACGTCCTTGGGACGCCGCCGACAAAACGGAATGTGGACGACAAGCGCGGTGTTGTAAGCTGGGTCAGTGAAATTGCGCCTAACGCTGAGAAAGTGATCGACTTTGGGTACCGGGTGAGTTGGCCAGCGGCGAAAGAGATCCGGTATCGGTAAGGACTGGGTGCGTGTCGGTCAGGGGCATCTCTGGTCGATGCCGCGCCTTTGTTCTGTCAAATGACTGCGCCACGAGCTGTGCGCAAATTTAGGGAAACGCATTGCCGTTGATGGTTTGTGCGTGGTGGGAGCTGAGAGATGGCTAAAGCGTTTTGGATCTTTTTGGGTTTGTTGCTGATAGCGGGTGCTGTGGGTGCCCTCGGGTATCGGTTCCAGCAGGAGCCTGACCTTCTTTCCAAGTATGAGCGTATGATTGAGCCGGAAGTGACGCAGGCACCTGCACCGACGGCCCCTCAAACGCGTTCGGCGACGCCACAGGACGTTGGTCCGGAGGGGGCGATTGAGCCTAGGTCCGAGGCACCGGTCGCGGCTGCTAAGAAACGCGTGGACAATGTGAAACTGCTCGAAATTGTGCTTGATGTTGGCAACATCCTGGTTGGCCTGATCGGCATTTATCTGGCAGTCAGCGGTATGCGAATGCGCCGTCAAAGCCAAGGCTAGACTTATTCGTGAGTTGGCTTCGAACCTAAAGTCGCTGCTTGGCGCTTCGCAACATTGGATGGATGCGATATAACCCGTCCGCTTCAATTCATTTGGTGCGTTTGCTGCTGGTGCGAGATCGTCTGATCCGCTGGTCCTAGCAGGTGGACGACCGTCAGGGGATTTTATGTCAAATGTGGTGGTCATCGGCGCTCAATGGGGCGACGAGGGCAAAGGCAAGATTGTGGACTGGCTCTCGGAGCGCGCCGATATCGTCGTGCGCTTTCAGGGCGGTCACAATGCCGGGCATACGCTTGTCATCGACGGGAAAGTCTACAAGTTGTCGCTCTTGCCATCGGGTGTTGTGCGAGAAGGGAAGCTCGGCATCATCGGCAATGGCGTTGTGATCGACCCGTGGGCGCTTTGTGATGAGATCACACGTCTTGGCGAACAAGGTGTTGCGATCAATAAAGACAACCTGAAGATTGCAGAGAATGCGACGCTGATCCTGCCCCTGCATCGCGAGTTGGACCTCATGCGAGAGGAAGCTGCCGGGACGGGCAAAATCGGCACGACGGGGCGCGGCATCGGCCCGGCTTATGAAGACAAAGTCGGGCGGCGCGCGATCCGCGTCAACGATCTCAAGAACCTTGATACGTTGGGGCCAAAGGTGGAGCGCATCCTTGTGCACCACAATGCGCTTCGTGCCGGATTGAACAAACCCCAGATTGAAAAAGACAAGCTGATGGCCGAGTTGGCTGAAGTGCGCCCGAAGATCCTTCCCTATATGGATACGGTTTGGAAGGTTTTGGACGATGCGCGGAAATCCGGGCGACGTGTGTTGTTTGAGGGCGCGCAAGGTGCGCTTCTTGATATCGATCACGGTACATATCCGTTTGTGACGTCGTCCAATACGATCGCGGCTCAGGCGGCCACGGGAGCTGGTGTTGGTCCACGATCAATTGGTTATGTGCTTGGGATTGCCAAGGCTTACACCACGCGCGTTGGTTCTGGTCCGTTTCCGACAGAGCTGGATGACGAGGTGGGACAGAGGCTCGGCGAACGCGGGCATGAGTTTGGTACTGTGACGGGGCGGCAGAGGCGTTGCGGC
Organism: Pseudomonadota bacterium; assembly: GCA_039819885.1. Lineage (GTDB taxonomy): Bacteria > Pseudomonadota > Alphaproteobacteria > Rhizobiales > Hyphomicrobiaceae > JBCBRD01. The sequence goes on along the minus strand of JBCBRD010000038.1, from coordinate 14,496 downwards.
TGGTTTGATGCTGCGTTGGTTCGCCAGACCATCAAGGTCACCGGCATTGATGGGATTGCGCTCACAAAGCTTGATGTCCTGGATGGGTTTGAAGAGATCAAAGTCTGTGTGGGGTATGAGCTGGACGGTGAAGAGCTCGATAGCTTCCCGGCTGGTCAAAATGCCCAGGCGCGCGTGAAACCCGTTTGGCGAACGTTCGAAGGTTGGTCTGAGTCCACAGCAGGTGCGCGCTCGTGGGCGGAATTGCCGGCACAGGCCGTGAAGTATGTGCGTACGATTGAGGAGTTGATTGAGTGTCCTGTGACGCTGCTTTCGACCAGTCCCGAACGTGACGATACAATCCTGATGCGTGACCCTTTCGAGGGTGTTTAAGCGTGCGAGCACAACCTGCCGATGTCCTTGCGTGATTCGTTTTTGTAGCGATTTGAGTGAATTCATGGACTTGCAGGTCGGCTTATTGTTGCCGATTGGCACTTCGTTTGAGATGCAAGTCGTCTTGGCTGTACGCAGATTTTGGTTGCGGACCGGACGTGCGAAGTCTTGGGTTTGTGCAATCACTGAGCAAGGTTTTGCCAAAAAAGTTGCCAAATCTGGTGGCTAGACTGGTCAGCAACGTTGTTTTTGCTCAATTTTCCTAATTTGAGTTTCTATCAATGTTTTCCTTTGTTGTGGGCATTGCAGGTTATTCGCGATGCTTATTCGTCATTCTTTGCTCACTATACCGTCAAGTCTTAGAGAATTTCTCTTGATGACAACCGTATGACGCCTATCATTATGGGGTGATCTCGCGTGTTCCGGACGAATTCTGTCCGAGCCGCGTCACCTCGAGGAGACTAGCGCAACGGCCATCTTTGGCCTGGAACATTCGCGATGTTGTTGAGGCATCGGGCAAAAACCGCTGAGCTGCGGTTGCCCTTTGCTCTGGCTTCGTTCGGCTTGGAACCAGGAAAAGGGGTGCCACTTAATGAATTGCGTTCTTTCCACTATCAGCGCTTTGTTGGTTGCAAGTTTCTTTTCGACCCAAATGGCATTTGCCAATCCCGGGCATGCGAAGGCGTTTTGGAGTCAGCTCCACTCTTACGAGCGAGACGCAATGCGTGATTACGCGAGCAACAACATCTCACCTGATGTTTTGAAGCTCAGTGACCATCTTTATGAGCTGTCGACCCAGGCCCGGTTGTCTGGCTCTTATGCGAAGTGCAAACAGGCGGCGCAGGTTCTTTCGCAGATGGTTGCTGGCAACTACTACAGCGCGGTTGCGAACCGCGTTTCCATGGATTGGCTTGCATTTCAGGGGCGCTATCTGGAGAACCGCCAAAACTGCATGAAGGCATTACAGCTTAAGGACCAGGACTATCAATTGCCTTGGTGGTTCGGTCGTTAGAGGGCGCCTTGGAGCGCTCGGATCTGCCCGATGATCGTACTCGGATCCGCTCCATTTGCAGGGCGGATGAGGATCCTGTCGGGAGCAACGGGGCCAGGACATTTGATCTGATCGAGAGCAGTTGTGACGAAATCGTGCCGCCGATAATAGGGTTCGTCGCCAACCAATATGACGAAGGCTATGCCAGATTTGTCGACGTCCTCCAGAGCACGCGAGATCAACGTGCTGCCTATGTGTTGGTTCTTGAACGCGGGGTCAACAACAATAGGGCCTAGGAACAATCCATTCGTGTTCGTCCCAACTTTGCAGGGGGTGAAGCGCACCGCTGCGACCAAGCGATCTTGTAGGACGGCTGCCTTGCAAAACCGGCTAACAGCTGGTGCGCCTTCGCGGATGCGGTAAGCCGTGCGTGTGAAGCGTCCGGGGCCAAATGTGCGCGCATGGAGCTGGCTAATGGCTACCTGGTCAGATCGTTCGACGGCCCGGATAACAAGCCCATCTGGTGTAGGCGCAGCTTTTGAGAGAGCTGCGGTTGCTGTCTCTGTCACCATGTCTCAGCTATATCCGCGCCGTCCAGGATTTCAGAAATCCTGCGTGCTGTGGGACGGTGGATGTCATCAGGCAACTGATCCTTTGAGAAGAACCCATGATCGACGATTTCACGATTGGGTGTTGGTGGCGCGGGCTGGTGCCAGTTCCGAACGACGAACAAGACGATGTGGTCTCCAGGGAACGCCTGGAAGTTGGCAAAGATCCCATGCAACTCCGGAGGCGCCTTGAGGAGAACGTTGGCTTCTTCATCAAGCTCCCGCGTCAGCGCGATTAGTGCAGTCTCTTGCTTTTCTATTCCACCGCCTGGAAAATGCCAGCCTGGCCGGTAAGAGTGCTTAACCAAAAGCACTTTGCTGTCAGCGGTTAACACGCACCCCTGCGCGCCCAATGTCATGGGGCGCGTCATGCGCCAGTAGCTTTGCAGAAAACGCTGGATCATGCGTGGTGTGATGTAGGCTTTTCGCTAGTTGGGTTCACTGTCTCGTGCGGGCGTTGACTGCAACTTCGCAGTTGCGAAACCGCCGTGCACCCAAACAGGGTTTCGAACGCTTTGCAAGGTGGCCCCGGGAGGCATCTGCGAAAAGGCCGCAGCTCTTTGGGTACCCAGCTTTGAGGGGCGGTTTTCTTCAAGGTGGCCGCGTGGTTGGCAGATAGGAGCGTTGCGCGGGCGTTGCGTGTCGACGCAATCCGCGCCAAGAAGCGCTATGCAAAATCTAGACAATCGCCAAGACCGGGACGAAGCCGATTCAATATCGTCCGGTGCTAGTGCACCACGTGGGTTTGTGCTCGCGCATCTTTCAGATGTGCATCTTTCCCCTGTGCCGAATTTGTCTTGGCGGTATGCCAACCTGAAGCGCGTTCTTGGTTTTCTAAACTGGCATTGGAAACGTCGATCCTGGCACAGCAATGGTGCGGTTGATGCCCTTTTGGCCGACATCAAAAATGCTGCACCAAGGCACATTGCGGTTACCGGTGATCTGGTCAACATCGGATTGCCGCGCGAGTATGACGCTGCAGAGCGTTGGCTGGCCACCGTGGGATCTGTCGAAGATGTGAGCGTCATTCCTGGCAACCACGATATCTATACCGACCTCAAAGACGACGTGGGTGCCGCGCGCTGGACAATGTATATGCTCGGTGATGATGAGTTGCTGCAAGATCGTGCTTGCGTGGATCAACATCATGCAAGGGAGTTGCCGACGTTTCCCTATCTCAGGGTCCGTGATGGTGTCGCACTGATCGGTATGAATTCCGCTGTTCCGACGCCGCCGTTCAAGGCTTCGGGCTTGGTCGCTGAAGACGCGCTTGGTCGGCTGGAAGCCGTATTGGAAAGTACCGCTCGTGAAGGTTTGTTTCGCTGTGTGATGATCCATCATCCACCATTGCCGGGGCAGGCTTCAATGCGTCGAGGGTTGCGAAATGCCGACGCGCTGGCAGCGCTGCTTGCAAGGACTGGTGTCGATTTGGTCCTGCATGGCCATAACCATCAAAATAGCCTTGTTTGGGGGGAAGTCGAAGGTGATGGTCCTCGTTACCCGGTGATTGGTGTGGCGTCTGCTTCCTCTATACACTCTCGTGACTACGATCCGCTGGGCGGGCCTTCGTTAGCCCGCTACAATCTCATTCAGATTTCACGATCTTCGGTCGCTGATCCATGGTCGATCGAAGTCGTGGGACGCGGCCTTTCGGACCGAGATGGCTCGGTTCGTGAACTTGAACGGTTCAGGATCTTTGACGGTGTGAAAACCGACGTTGCCGCGACCGATGCCAATGCGATGCAGGAATGAAGTCCATGCAACATGACGGTGGGAGCACAATGGGTCGGCGCGTTGTCGGATTTCCGGTCTGGGCGATTGTACTTGCTGCTGCCTGCATTGCAGGAATTGGCATGGGACTGCGCCAGTCCATGGCGCTGTTCTTGGTTCCTGTCAGTCAAGAACTCGGGACCGGCCGCGAGGTCTTTGCGCTGTCTGTTGCAATATCTAACATCGTATGGGGTGTTGCTGCGCCTTTTACCGGCGCATTCTCTGACCGCTACGGGACCGGCAAAGTCGTTGCGTTTGGTGCCATCAACACGGTGCTCGGGCTCGTTCTCCTCAATCTTGCTACAACGGAAACCTATGTCTTGGCGGCTGGGTTCTTTCTGGGGCTGGGCGTGGCCGGAGCGGGTGTCAATGCGGTTGTTGGTGCGGTCGGCCGGGCGGCCAAACCGGAAGACCGTACTGCTGCAATTGCCGCTATCGGCATGGGGAGTGGTGTCGGCATCTTACTCGTTCTTCCCTACACGCATGTGCTGATATCAATGTTGGATTGGCGTGGCAGCATCCTGGTGTTGGCTGCGACGGCTGCGATCATCTTACCACTGGCGCTTGTTGTGAGCGGTCGTCCAGAGGAGATGGGGAGTGATGTCTATCCCCAGTCGGCGACTGCTGCCCTGCGTGAGGCGTTCACGTACCCCAGCTTCTGGATGCTGAATGCAGGCTTCTTCGTCTGCGGGTTTCATGTCGTCTTTTACGGCACCCATTTGCCGGCGTTTGTTAGTGATCAGGGGCTTGGTCCTGAAGTGGCTGTTTGGGGACTGACAGCGATTGGCGTCGGCAACCTGATCGGGACATATCTGGCAGGGCAATGGGGGCGTTTTTACCCTAAGCGTTATGGATTGGCTTTGATCTATGGCGGTCGCGCGATTGTCTTCCTCGGGTTCCTTTACTTGCCGATTACAGCAACAACCGTTGTGGCACTGAGTGGTGCGCTGGGGTTGTTGTGGCTATCGACTATTCCGTTAACTAGCGGTCTGGTTGCGACGTTTTTCGGGCCGCGATGGATGACGATGCTTTATGGTATCGTCTTCTTTTCCCATCAGTTGGGGTCATTCCTGGGTGTGTGGTTGGCCGGTGCGCTTTATGACCGATTGCAATCCTATGATATGATGTGGTGGGTTTCTGTTGGGCTCGGTGTTTTCGCGGCCCTGATCCACTGGCCCATCCAGGAACGCGTGGTGGACCGCCGGGAAGCAGCAACGTAGTGTTTTGAGCCAAGGTTTTTGTCGGAATGAGCGAAATGGCAAACCACTCTGAACCCAGCGATCTGGCTATGCCGGTTGCGGTGCGGCGCTTGTTGTTTGGTACGCTGGCTGTCGTGATTGTCGGCGGGCTCTACCTCATCGCTGTGCGTGGTGAAGCGCTTTTACTGGACCTGGGTAAGCTTGCTGCCATGTGTTTCTAGAGCGGTTTCCCTGCAATGGATTATCGGTCCAGGTGTGCCACTGAGCGCGTTTGGGTGATGCCCGGTTTCACATATCTGCCGTGACCTTCCGTTACTCTTAGGTGGTGGCTGGTGAGTGCTGGCTGCAATTGTTTGGAGATGTGAGAATGGCGGATGATCAGACTTCGCAGGGGCGCAATGTGGATGCGACCACGAGACAATTGCCGCGAGGTTTGGTTGCTGGTGCGTTGCTGAGTGTGCCCGTTGCAGTCGTACTGTTCGGTTCTTTTCTTCTGGTCCGTGAAGTCGTTCGGGTTGAGCCTACCAAGGCTCCCGCCGTTTCCCCTACCGTGCAGAGCGATGCAGGTGAGGCAACTGACACTCGGATGACCCAAGCGGACCCTGGGAGTGACGCATCAGCGAATGTTGCGCCTTCGACACCTTGGCTGCCGATTGATCCGAAGCGGGTCGTCACGCGGATCGGGATTGGATCGTGCCTGTCTCAGAGGCACCCTCAGCCGATATGGAACGGTGTGCTCGGTCTTGAGAAACAGCCTGATTTGTTCTTGATGATCGGGGACAATGTCTATGGCGATATCAAGAGCCCGGATGGGCGTGAGCTGATTGAGGCTTATCGTGCTCAGGCGGCTCATCCAGAGTTTGGAGTTGCGCGTGCTGCGTTGCCAATGCTGGCAACTTGGGATGACCACGATTACGGCTCGAACGATGGCGGCGCCGACTTTGCCTATCGGGAACTGGCTGGTGACCTGTTCAAAAGCTTTTGGCAAGTTGAAACGGGGCGATCTCCGGATGAAGGCATCTACTATTCTCGGATGCTGGGACCGGAGGGGCAGAGGGTTCAGTTAATTTTTCTGGATACGCGTTCGTTTCGCGGGCCGCTCACACGCAAGACAGCCTCATTTCCCTATTGGGGCCGGTATGCCCCGAGTGTTGCTGAAAACCAATCAATGTTGGGGGAGCAGCAATGGGCTTGGCTTGCGGCGGAACTACTCAAACCTGCGGAGATCCGCGTGATCGTCTCATCCGTGCAGGTTTTAGCCGAGGGGCATGGGTTTGAGCGATGGGGCAATCTGCCGAAGGAACGAAAGCGCCTGATGCAGGTGATTAGCGATACGGCTGCAAGTGGTGTGGTGTTTGTTTCCGGTGATCGACATGCCGGAGCGCTTTATGCTCAAGCCTCACCACTGGTTGAACTCGCCGGGCAAGACGACGTGTTGGTGCCAGAGCTGACGACCAGTTCGCTGAACCGATCCTATGGTCCGTCTAAAGATGCCCCGCATCCGGTCCGCGTTTCGGACATCTTCCATCAGGAGAACTTCGGTCTGATCGATGTTGATTGGGAGGCGCGCAGGGTGACGTTGTCATTGCGCGACATGGTGGGCGAAGCTCTGTCAGAGGAAACGTTTTCCTTTCGGCAGCTCGGCGTGGGGCAGTAAGCCTCCTCATGGGACTGTAGTTAGACTTTCGGTTGTGATGTGGCGGTGGTTTTGGCCACGGAAACTGTTTTTTTTGTGCATCGCGACAATGCCACGTTGGCGGGGTTGCTCGGTGTAGCTATGGTCCCTGACGTGTTGACGGCTAGGCACCCGCTGGGTGACGGAGCACGGGGTAGTAACGGGGCTCTCATTGAGACTTTTTGGCCGAACTCGACCGCTTAACCTTGCATTGCAAGGTGGTGGTGCGCATGGCGCTTACACCTGGGGCGTGCTTGACCGGCTGCTTGAGGACGACCGGATTCAACCTGGTTGGGTGAGCGGGACCAGTTCGGGGTCGGTTAACGCAGCTGCGCTCGCATCGGGTTGGACCCTGGGCGGACGTGACAAAGCTCGCGAGGTGCTCGCCGGGGTTTGGAAAGACATTGCTGGTGCCGGCGTTCCTGATTTTGTGAAGCTGAATCCCTTCTACAGTACGTTCAGCCGTTCCCCTGCGATGGCGCAGATGGCGAGTTTGTTTTCACCGTACGAATTTAATCCGATGGGTTTTGACCCGCTTCGGTCCGTGCTTGAAACCTGGATTGACTTCAAGGCTATTCGCCAGAGGTCCGCGATCGAGTTGATCATTCCGGCAACGGATGCGCGCACGGGACAGGCGCGATATTTCAACACCCGCGAAATCAGCGTTGAGACGATCATGGCATCGTCGTGCCTTCCGGCATTGCACCAAGCGGTGCAGATTGAAGGCAACAGCTATTGGGATGGGGGATTCAGCTCGAACCCAGACGTGCTCGGACTGGCGAAGGCCAGTCCGGTGCGTGACACAATGATTGTTCAACTCACGCCACTGAAGCGGGCCGAGGTGCCGACCAATTCGCACGGAATCTCGGATCAGGTCTACCATCTGGCGTTTCTTGCACCGCTGATCCGAGACATCGAACTTATCGAAACCTGTCGCGATGCGTGTGGCGGCGGCCTCGGGCTCATGGCGCGGTCATCGGGGCCGGGGCGAATTGCGGATCATCGTTTCCACCTCATCGATGCAACCTCTCATACCGTTCAGATGGACTGGTCCAGTAAGGTCAATCCGGAGTGGGATATTTTCGAGAAGCTCTTCTTGGCCGGGCGCGAGGATACGACGGTCTGGTTGGAGGAGCACGGCAACGATATTGGATGGCGGGAGACAGTGAACCTGCGGCAGCATTTCCTTGCGCGTTCGGATGTGCAGGCAGTTGTGTTTCCAAAACCACCGGAAGATGACGACGTCGCTGCCGAAGTGCAGAGTGCAGCGGCTGGCGTTCGATAAGGCGTGTGTCCTCCTCACTTAGGTGGTTGGCCGAAACTGGTGGCTACTCGCTCAGTGGCGTGGGGCCAATGAGGCTTGCTGTTGGTTCGTACTCGGTGCGACGACGATGCCAATGAGGCGCCACAGCCCATTGCGGACTTTGAAACGCATATCAAATTGAACGTTTTTGGTGTTGGTGGCGAAGCGGCCAGACACCCGCAGTGGGTCACTTCTATTGCGACTGTTGACCGGATCAAGGCTGAGTGGCTGGACGGCAGCAAAGGTCAAGTCGATGCCTGACTTTCGCAGCGAGCTGAAAATTGCAGCCAGTTTGTCCGGCGGGTTTTGGCGTTGAAAGGCTGGATCGGACAGGTTGTGGAGTACGGAGAAGTTGCCGGTCCGCACGGCGTGGTCAAGAGCAATCAGGGTCGAGCGCGCAAGGAAGAGGTCTCGCTGATGGGTTGTGGTTGCGTCTTCTGGCGTGCTGGTCCGACCTGCGAACCATTGTATGGGGTTTGTCCATGTGTATGCGCTGCCAGTCGCTTGGCTAGCAACCTCAGAGTAACGGCTATCGGGCCAAGCAAGAATTGCAAACGCGCTGAGTGCAGCGGTTACTGTCAGAACGCCAACCAGTTTCATGTTCGTTGACGTTTTTCTGTGGAACCGATTGGTGGCAGGCGTTGGATTGTTGCGGCCGTTCTTTTCGCTCTCAAGCCTCCGGACAACTGATGGGAATTCCGGTCGATCAGGCGGGATAGAGTATCCGTTGGTTGGCAGTGGCGGCGGACCCTGATGTGGCATGATACGACGTGGCAGGGGTGGTGGCGTTGCTTGATTTACCATGTCAGTTGCATCCCTACGCGGCCACCCATCGTGCCGTCTTCTCCAAATCCAAACCCGCCGGCGATTGCCCAACGTTCTCCGTTTCCGAATGTGTTGCTGTCGAGAACTTGGATCCCAGTGATGCCGAGTGCGTGGTAGCCCTCGAAGTTGCCCCAGTTGACCCGCAGCCCGCTCAGGTTTCCAGCGGCGAGAACCGGGTCGGCCATGGACAGCGCGACCGCGACGCCGCTTAGTGCTTTTTCTGTTTTTCGGGCGGTCTCTTTTATGCGGTTGTCAAACGTCGAAACCTTTTGATCCAACGAGGCAACCGCTGTCTCGGCACCGATGATGCGTTGATCGAATGTGTCGATCCGTGACCTGTTATTGGCAATGCCCTCGGTGTTGTTTGTGATGTTGGTTTCGTTGTTGGTGATTCGCGTGTTGTTGTTCTTGATGTTGGTTGTGTTCGTGCCCACCCGACTGTCGATCGCGTTGATGTCTGTGCGGTTCGTTGTGACGCGCTGGTCGATGTTCGTGATGCTGTTCGCGTTGTTCGTAATGCGGGTCGTGTTCGCACCAATGTTTGTTGTGTTGTTTGTAATGTTGGTCTCGTTGGTGCTGACCCGTGTGTCGATTGCATCGATATCAGTGCGGTTGGTGGTGACGCGTTGATCGAGGTTCGTGATGCTGGTCTCGTTATTCGTGATCCGCCCATCAAAGGTGTTCACCGTCGTGGTGACGTTGGTGACTCTCTGATCCAGGTTTGTGATCTGAGTGCTGTTGTTTGAGATGCTGGTTTCGTTGGTGCTGACCCGGGTGTCGATTGCGTCGATGTCTGTGCGGTTGGTGGTGACGCGTTGATCGAGATCTGTGATGTTGGTCGCGTTTGTGGTCACCCGATTGTCCAGATTTGTAATACTGGTGGTGTTCGCTGTGATGGCTGCGGTGTTGTTGGCGACGTCTTGGAACAATGCGCCGCCGTCTGAAGCTAAGTTTCCGGCAGTGTCGACAGTCACGATGCCAAGCGTGCCGGATTGGGCGCTCAAGCTTGCCGCGCTGGTAATTCCGGTAAAGGTGTATGTGTTGTCTGCGGTGCCAAAGACCTGCTGATTGTCCCTGATTGCGGTGGCGCCTGCGCCGAACGACGAAGCACCTGCAAATGCTGCATTCGCGCCAGAACCAACTGCGGTTGCGTTGTCAGCGGACGCGATTGAGCCGCTCCCGTATGCGTTTGCACCGGCACCGGTTGCTTGAGAGTCTGCGCCTGTAGCTGTCGCCAGTGCCCCCGACGCAAGCGCATTGTTGCCCAAGGCTGTACTGGCTACATCCGAAGCGATCGCGTCGCGGCCGAATGCGGACGTCCTGTCTGCTGTTGCGCGGCTTCCTTCGCCGGTGGCAATTGCGCCAATACCTTGGGCGCGCGCATCGTGACCGACAGCGGTTGAGAAGTTGGCGGTTGCTCTCGATGTTGTGCCCAAGGATGTGGTGTCAGCAGCAGAAGCAGACGCGGCGCGGCCGATTGCTGTTCCATTACTACCGATTGCCTGGGCAGAGTTTCCTATGGCCGTCGTGTTTGCGCCACCGCCGACGGCTGCGTTGCCAATTGCGGTTGCATTCACGCCACTGCTGATTGAGTTGGAGCCGACTGATGTGGTGTTGCTCTGGGTTGCTAGAGCTGCTGTGCCTATGGCAGTCGAGTTCCCGTCTGTTGCCGATGCAGAGTCACCAATGGCGGTTGTGTTGCCGGCCAGCGCTTCCGTTCGACTGCCAATCGCAACGGCATTGTCCCCACTGGCAATCGCCAGCGCACCGGCGGCCACAGACTGCGTGCCTGTTGCTTCTGCTGAATTGCCGAACGCTGCAGAGCTCGTGCCGCTTGCATCCGCATCGCGCCCACATGCCGTAGCTTGGACACCAGCTGTTGCGTTGCCGAACATGCCGCCAAATTCTTGGCAGACAAACTGTGCGTGCGCCGATGCGAACGGAAACGTGAGGGATAATGTGACGATGGCTGTCGTGCTGCCAATCGCCATCAGAACGTTATTTGTGTGGGGGCGGGCTGCTGACTGCGCTAGGCCTGTCGAGGGCGTTTCGCCATCTCGTAGCGTCAGCTCTTGGATGCTGCTTTGCATCGGGCCGATAATTATACGCACTGCATTTTACTCCGAACATATCGGGCAGATCCATGTGGCTGACCCAAGAACGCATTCGTTGAACTGTTGTGCGTGTATTCAACCTTAAATTGTTTAAATTTCTATTAATTATATCTTTGATTGTGCCGGTCGGCGCAAGCGCGTAGGCACGGCTCAGGTCGCTGCCAACGTTTGTTTCTAGGTGCTTGAGGGCTGCATGTTGGGCTTGCTGATCAACCTGGCATAGCCTTCGTCGACCGCCTCACCGATCATTTCGGCATATGCTTGATATGCCTTGTGATCTGGTGTGATCGTGCCAAACGCATCGTTTTCGGCATCTGAGTACTTGTAGACGATGGGCGCTGAGACCGGCAGGAGCATCGCGCCTTGCCGATTGAGTGTCGTGATGATGCCGCGTAGGTGACCCATCTCATCAATCTGGGAGAGCATCACCATGCGCATGGCCCCCTTTGTCAGAGAGACCAAGTGAATGAAGGGGGATGATGTCGGGACATACACGCGGCCACGGTGTTGATACTTGGAGTCTGGCCGATCGAATTCTTCGAAAACGAGACTGGGCCAATCGGGGTCCCAGGTGATCTTGGTGCGGTAGGCGATGATCGTATCGGGTTTGGAGAACGCCGGTCTGACCGTCAGGAAAGAGCCAATGTAATGGTCGACGGCCGCTTGAGTGTAGGCGCCCATGTAAACCGGTGCTGCCATACCGCCATCGCCGCGTAATTCCATCGGGCCGGATATCGTCGTGCCCGACCACGCATCTTTAATGGTTTGGAACTCCAGTCCTAAGACGGCGCATACGTCAAACAACGTTTGATCGCGGACGGTGCGGCCCGCCAATAGGTTTTGGACGGTTTTTTCATGGCAGGCGGCTTCTTCGGCGAGCAACGCTTGGGTGATCTTTTTCTCCACCATTGCCATTCGGATCATCGCCAAGGCTGTGGCGCGGTCCTGAGGGGTTTCGTGTTCATCCATGAGGTTTGCTGTGCTTGACGTTGTTGTGCCCGCGTGATCGCAGGCACCTTGCCTCGCGGCGCAGCTCTTATCCAGTTTTATCTGAAATTGCTGAGGATTTCCGGTGCGCACTGGACCAGCGATTGGAACACGATCTCGCCGATGTCTATCGCATCAGCTTGAACTACCGGTCGCGGATGGCACGATAGATCAGGCTTGCAAATGCAGTTGCGATGAGGCCGAAGAACAGCATGATCGTATCAATTGCTGCGTTGAAAATCGCGAAGGCCGTTCGATCCGATGGTGGCCCGTCCACCGACAGGTTGGGGTCGATCATCAGGACAGCGACTGCGGCGATAATCGGCAGCGCGAGTGTAGCGACGGACCCCAGAAAGAGACGCCAAAACTGACCCCGCGTTTGTAGCCACGCTTGCCCCATGCTGATGTGATCTTCATCACAAGCGATCGCTGGAAACAGTGGAATCAATCGTACTGCGATCCAGACGGCCATGGCCAACGAGAGGCATGTCATGGCAAGCGCAATGAGTGGCGGGGTGTTGCCTCCTTCGGTCATTCTGACGAGCGTCATCACGGGTAAGAGACCCATCAATGTGAGGAATAGTGCTGCTGCAAAGTAGGTTTGGACGATGGCGTCGAGGCGCATCATGGGTGCATATTTGATGGGTTCGTCCAGCAAGATGGCGCGGTGCCAGCTCACAGCGATTGATGATCCCGCCAATGTGACAAGCACAGTGCTGACGCAGAAGGCTATCTCCGAGAAGTGATTGGTCGCTGGCCAGTTTGCAACTTCAGCGGGCCACACCATCCAGTTCATGCTCGCGTTGACGATGAACACGATCAACAACCACACGATCGTCAGTCGCAAAAGAGACATGACTTGTGAAAAGAACAGAACGTGCGCCTGGATAATCGCGTTCCAAGTGGGCAGTGCTGTTTTTCCAGCATGAGGCGACGTCGTGACGGTCATTCGGGTCTTGTAATTACGGTGTCGAGAGGGCTGGGTGGTCGGCTGGTTCGTTCGTAAAACGCTAAGCTCTGGTGTGCTTACGGTTGTTGCATAGCGTGGGGCAAAGCCAAACACCGAGCAAGTCGAAGTTTGTCGTACGGTGTGTGGAAGATGTTGAGAAGGTGTGCGTTGGTGCCAATGCTCGCTGACGAGCGGCTTGGTCACGCAGTAGACCGACATAAGCTTGCTACTCGGTCCTCAAATGCAAAAAGGCGGAGCCTTTGCTCCGCCTTCCGGTCATTCACAAAACGTTCGTTTCGAACTCAGCTCTTGCCGAGGATGTCCACGCGAACGCGTGCAATCCCAGATCCCTGCATCCCGATGACACCGGCTGCGCGCTTCGAAAGATCAATGATCCGGCCTTTGATGTAAGGGCCCCGATCGTTGATGCGGACGACAACTGAACGTCCGTTTCTGAGGTGTGTGACCCGAACGCGTGTTCCGAAGGGCAGCGTCTTGTGGGCTGCTGTCAGGGCGTTCGGATTGAAGTAACCACCCGAGGCTACTTTTTGAGGCTGCCAATAGTAGGATGCGATACCCGTTTGGTAGTGACGGCCCTTGGACTTGCCTGCATAGGCTGGGCGCTTTTTGGCTTTGTACTTCCGCTTCGTCGTTGTGTAGCGTTTTTTATACGATTTCTTTTTGTAGTACTTTTTGTAGTTGCCGTTGTTGTACTTGGAGCAGGCTGACGCGCTCCCTTTGCATGTGTAGCCTGCCGATGCAGCGCTGGCCTGAAGCGGCAAAAACGCAAATGCTGCAAGCATGGCGGCCCATAGAATTCTCATGTGTGTCTACTCCTTAACGGACGATCCGTTCACGTGCCGTCTCAAGATATGATCTCTGCGGTTAGAATTTAGCGACTTGGCTTGTTTCGCCCGGCCGCATGAAATCTGAAGCCCTGATTACAAGGCTGTCCCGCGAGGCAAGTGCTGGTTCAGTCATATTGCTGCTCGCTGCGTTTGGCCGTCTTGCTCGGTGCACCCGGAGGCCGCTCGCACAGCGCCCGTGGACTAGCGCCGCAGTGCTCAAATGGTCAATTGCAAAAATTGTGAAGTTTGTTGCGAGAGATGCGCCATATCTCTGTAATTGCTAGGTTTATTGTGCTTTTCGCGTGAGGGAGTTGCGACGGTGAGCCGCAATGGCTGCAGCATACCGCATAGGCCGAATATTGAAGGTCCTGCCTGTCGTTTGGCTCTGTACATGAGGGGGGCTCACTAAGCCTATTGGTGCAGTACCGTTTTCTCTGTCGCGCAGCGTTGTCATGAAAGATGTTGTAGACTGGTTGCCTTGGTGATCCTGGGCATGTGTCCGAGGTATTTCTATTTAAGGTCGGATACGTGAAACAGTCCCTGCCGCCGACAAACGACGGGCGTGAACGCGGGAAGCGGGCAGAACACCTCCCCTCATCACAGGTGGTCACACCGGATCTTGGACAGCCAGCGCCGGCACCTGATCAGTCCGTTCCAACTCCTACGTTGGGTGAAGCGACGGCCGTCTGGGCGCGCATTGGGTTTTTGTCGTTTGGTGGGCCGGCGGGGCAGATCGCTTTGATCCATCGTGAAGTGGTTGAAGACCGCCGCTGGCTGGATGAAAAGACGTTCTTGTCGGCTCTCAACTTCTGCATGCTGTTGCCTGGCCCAGAAGCGATGCAACTCGCAACGTTT
>JBCBRD010000037.1:0-20532 GCA_039819885.1 Pseudomonadota bacterium | reverse complement strand
CGCGTTGATGCGGCATCGGTCGCGCCATCGAGGATCGTCAAGAACCCTCGGCCTTTGTCTGTTCGGTCGGTTTTTCTCAGAGCGGCTTCTGCGGTCGAGGCTGACTTCGCCCAGACATGACCTGCCTGACCGCGGAGCGCGGCGTATTCGAGTGCGTGAATATCCAGATTGACCGGAGCATTCCAAATGACGGCAGTCTTGGTTATCCGGTCTTGATCCCGTGTCACGATTGGAACCTGCCGGGTGTCGTTTCCAGGTAGGGAGACCACGGCGGTGCGGATATTTGGAAGGAATGCGTCGAGAAGAATGCGTCCGTGACCTGCTGTGTCGAGCTGATTTAGGAACGTGAACTCTGAGTAACCGACTTTCACTATGGCCTCTGGATGACAAGGCGCAGAGATGTCGATTTCCATCCGTCCCGCGGGGAGCGGTTTTGTTGTCACAGCGGCGGGGGCTGCAGAGCAGTTCTTGGTCGTCACAGGTTGCGTTGTTGGTTCGTTGAGTGCGGCTGTCTTAGGGGCCACCAAACGTTCTGATACGTTGCGAGGCTCTTTGGTTGCGACTGTCCGGTGGTTAGGCTTTCGTTTGATCTCAGCAGCGAGGTCGCGATTTGGAAGCTTTCCTAGTCGTTGGAACTGCTCCCCGCGTACTTGGTTACTATCCGTCGGTGTTTGTGCGCCAGCAACCGTTGACCAGAAGGCGAACAAAGCAACTCCAAGCAGACCTTTGACCACAATCTCATTGCCCCGTTTCGTTGGTTGATTGGCGCGCGAGCGTATGGGTCTGTTTCTCGACCGCTGCACCGAAGTCATTGTGAAAGTCCCCCCGATCAGTCGCGTAAGCGCGGCAGTGCCGCTTCAAGGCTGATGACCCAACTCGGACAGCTGTCGGTCCGACGCCGTTTGCGATTGTATTGACATCTCAAACTCTGTGCGCCCCTACTGCTTGATCGTATTAAGTGATTGGTACGGATCAATTTTGCAGGCGATAACTTGCCAAAAATGGTCCGTGCTGAACGTGTTTTGCACGATGTAGTTATTTGTTGGAGTTGTGACGCAGATATGACACGCGAGCCAATTTTTGGTGAGATTCTAGCGTGTTGGTAAAAGGCTATCAGTTGGCCTATCGGTTAGGCATCTGTTACGTTTTTCATATTCGAGAGCAAGCGATTCGATTGGAAGCTGTTGAGGAGCAATCAGGCGCAAACGCCTTTGTTAGCTATAGAATCCGTTCTCCAATATTTTCGATCCGTTGAGGCTGGACCTTACTTATGACGTCAGATGTCTCCGAGCTTACCGATCAGGAGAACTCGTTTCTTGATACCTACCGTTATGCGGGGGCGACCGGCTGGGATGAGTGCCTCACGGCGGATGGTGAATTTCGCGCTCCGTGGAATGCGTTTTTTCAGCATCTCAAGGGGCTTAGCGTCTCGGATTTGATTGGACGCGACGCCAAGCTGGATGCTCGCGTGGTCGAGCTTGGCTTGGCACATGACATCTTTTCAGACCCTGGTGACGGTGAACCGGGCTGGGATGTCAATCTGATCCCTTTGATTTTCGGCGCGGACGAATGGGCTGATTTGAGCGCAGCCATTCAGCAGCGACTGGTGCTTGCGAATGCGATGGTGGAGGACCTCTATGGTCCAAAGGTCTGTCTTCGCCAGCGTCACCTGCCGGCTGAAATCGTGTTTTCAGACCCAACGTTTCTGCGCGCTTGTGAAGGCATCCAACCGGGCGCCGGTCATGTTCATTTCCTTGCGGCTGATATTGCGCGGCGCGCCGATGGGACGTGGAGGCTGATTGATACCCATACGGAAACCGTCGCCGGACTTGGCTACGCGCTCGCCAACAGGTTGGTCTACACGCATGCCGCAGAAGATGCTTTTTCAGCGACGCCGGCCATTCGACTTGCGCCGTTCTTTCGCGATGTGAGTGCGCATCTTGCTGTGAGTGGCGAGCAGGATGACACACCGAGGGTTGCGCTCGTTACGCCAGGGCCGAAACACCCAGACTATTTCTCGCACGCCTATCTCGCTCGATACTTGAACGTGTTGTTGGTCGAGGGTGGTGACATGCGAACGGTAAATGATCGTTTGTATCTCAAGACGCTTGAAGGTCTCAAACCCATTGATCTTCTCATCCGCTGTGTCGAAGGTGCGAAGTCCGATGGTATGGAGCTTGATCCGAGCGGCTTTGATGGGCCAGTTGGATTGGTCCATGCGTGTCGCAAGCAGCCTGATCTGGTGCGCAATTCACTGGGCGCGGCAATCGTACAAAACCGCGCAATTGGTGCGTTTCTGCCGGAGATTTGTCGCTCGCTTCTCCGAGAAGACTTGCTGATGGCTGATACGCCGCGGCGATGGCTTGGAGGTACAGACCCGGTTGCCTCTCTTGAAGCCGTCGGTCCCGGTGCTGTCATCCGGCGTGTACAGGATGGTACGGGGCGGCCCGGCGAAATCGAACCTGGCGTTCGCTTCGATGAACTCAGTCCATCGGATCAGGCGGAGATGATTTCGCAGTGGAGATTCGACGGAGCCTCTTATGTGGCGGAAGCGCCAATCGAATTGAGTCGAGCGCCTGCGTTTGTTGCTGGTCACCTGACGTCAGAGCCGATTGTCGTTCGTTTGTTTGCAGCCATGACAGAGGACGGGCCTAAAGTCATGCCAGGTGGGTTGGCCATCTCGGTCGGCAAGGAAACACAGGTTGGACAGGATGCTGTCCGCGGACGCACGCGAGACGTCTGGGTGCTTGCCAAAGGTGATGGCGCGTCTCCTACGCATCAAAGCCTTTGGCGCACGACGACGGAAAAGGCGCGCGTTCAACGCTCTCAACGCTCTCTGCAAAGTCGGGTTGCAGACGATCTGTTTTGGCTTGGTCGTTACGCCGAGCGGGCGGATTGGACAATGCGGGTCTTGCGCAGCTCACTCACGCGCGAATTGGGAGAAGAGGGCCAACTCCAAAAGGATGAGGCCACTCAAACGACATTGGAGCCGGCGCGGCGCGCTTTGACCTTGCTGTTGTCCAAGCCGGTGACACCTTCGCAACCTGTGGAATTTGACGGCGAACAAGACACCGTCCGCCGGCTTTCTGAATTGCTGGTGCATGACCGGCGTGGTTTGCATGCCCTTGCCTCAACGCTTGATCTTGTTGTGCAGTCTTCCGAATTGACGCGAGACCGCCTGTCGCTTGAAGCGTGGCATGTGTTGGCATCGTTGCGCGCCAATCAACCGTGGCGGCGGATGTTGGATACGGCAAGCCCCGCTGTTCTTGTTGATTTGTTGGAAGACGGCCTTGCTGTCATCGCGTCGTTCAACGGTTTGATGCATGAAAATATGACGCGCAATCACGGATGGACGTTCCTGGCCATGGGGCGCCGATTGGAACGAGCATACAATCTCAGCGACATCATGCTGGCTCTGTTCAAGACGCCGGCAAACTTTGAGGTCGACCGGAGCGCGATGGTCTTCTTGCTTGAAGTTGCCGACAGCTACATCACCTATCGATCACGCTACCGGCTCGACCCGCTGTTTCCATTTGTCTTGGACCTTCTATTGCTGGACGAAACCAACCCGAGGAGCTTGGTGTTTCAGCTTGATCGAATTGCATCTCATCTGGACTCACTGCCCATGTCGCAAACGGCAACGGTGCGTACTGAGGAACAGCGGTTGGTGCTTGATGCCACGACGCGCCTCAAACTCATTGACGCTGTCGACATTGCGAGCGGTGGGTCGCGTGAGGCATTCGTGGCATTGATCGAAGCTCAGCTGGGATTGATACCAGAAGTCTCGAACGGAATTGCCAGACGTTACTTCTCGCTGCTGGAAGAAAAGCCGCATCGTGTGTTCACTCGAAGGATGGCAGGGCTGTGAGATATCAGGTCATTCACGATACGATCTACGATTACTCGACGCCTGTCGTTCAGTCGCGCCATGTCGTTCGCAAGTCACCGCGCAACATTGCCGGGCAAACGACTGAGAGCCATCAGCTGACGATTACGCCACGTCCGCAGATTGTTGATCGGCATGTCGATCCGTTCGGTAATCCGATCGCTTTTGCAGAAATCGATACAGAGCATCGCAAGCTTGTTGTATCGGCCAAGAGTGTGATTGAAACGCAGCGCAGAGAGAATGTTGATTTGTCCGGGACAGTGGCCTGGGACCAACTGCGTACGGGGATGGGTTCTGCAAAAGCCTGCGATATCGATGTTGTTCAATATGCTGTTCCATCCCGCCATACGCCTTTGACCCGTGACGTCCTGACTTATGCTGAACCCTCTTTTGTTCCGGGGCGCCCTGTCATGCAAGCCGCATGGGATCTGACCTCGCGGATCTATCGAGACTTCAAGTTCGATCCAACGGCGACAGATGTTTCGACACCTGTTCAAGATGTTCTGGTGCATCGTCGTGGTGTTTGTCAGGACTTTAGCCATGTGGCACTGGCGTGTCTCCGCATGATGCGGATTCCCGCTCGGTACGTGAGCGGTTACTTGCTGACCCGACCGCCGCCGGGGCAGGCTCGATTACAGGGTGCTGACGCGTCGCATGCGTGGGTTTCAGTTTGGGCGCCTGAGACGGGGTGGGTCGATTTTGATCCGACCAACAATCAGATCCCAAGCGAAGAACACATTGCGATTGCGTACGGCCGAGACTTTGACGACATCAACCCAATTTCAGGTATCTTGCTTGGTGGCAATGAGCATACCGTTCGGGTGTCCGTAGATGTCATGCCGCTCGAATAGAGCGCGTTCACTTCAGATGGACTCAGCGGGCGCGCTTTAAGCTTAGGTTTGGATCATGCTCCCAACGCAAAACCGCGCACACTTTTGCGGAGCATGATCCAGTGTCGCGGCTGGAACTGGTCAGGACGCGTTGTTCGCCGTTTGCGGCGCCATGCGCTGATCCAAATCGCGTCATTGATCGAGGGGCTTAGAAGGCGTTGCGAAACGCCTTTGGCGATAGGATCGTCAGGAAGATGATGTAGATGTCGAAGGCAACCGACCAGTTGTCGATGTAATACAGGTCATGGTTGATGCGGGCACGCATTTCCTGGTCAGATGTGGTTTGGCCTCGGCAGCCGTTGACCTGGGCCCACCCTGTGATACCCGGCCTGACGTTAAGACGGCGCGCGTAGCGCTCGATGCGACGCTGATACTCGATGTCATGGGCAACGGCGTGCGGACGCGGTCCTACGAGGCTCATTTGTCCGAACAGCACGTTGATCAACTGCGGAAGTTCGTCGATGTTGGTTCGCCGGAGGAAGCGCCCAATGCTTGTAACGCGCGCGTCGTTGCGTTCAGCCTGACGAATGGTGTCACCATCGTCCATCGTTGTCATGCTTCTAAACTTCCAAATCCGGAATTCACCATGATTGAACCCGTGCCGACGCTGTCGGAAAAACACTGGGCCAGGTGTTTCCAGTTTGATCAGGATTGCGATGAGCAGGAACAGCGGTGATAGAAGGACCAGTCCGAGCAGCGCCATAACGATGTCGAACGAGCGTTTAGGTGCCCGGTGGAAGAATGCTGTTCTGGGCTGTGATACCGCGAGCGTCGTGACGGCGCCGACGTGTGATACTTCAACGTGCGCGCGTTGCTGAACGTCGTCAGGCGTGCCGATATGCACACGGGCGGGAAGATCGAGGAACTTCTCCATCGCTTCATCAAGCTTCGCAGCTGGATTCTTGGCTGGCATTATGACGATGTCATCAATCCAGTCCTTACGGGCCCTCAAGACTGCCGCATCGAGAAGCGCTGCAGTGGTCGTGGTTTCAAGCGCGCTCTGCTCGTTGCCTGAGCTTTGCTGGTCGTGTGATGCCCCCCAATTTGGCAGGACGACACAAGACACAACGTCGACGCCTGTCCTGCGTCCGCGCAAATGTCTCCGGAACCGGCGAACCTCAGCTTCGTCGCCGATCAGCATCACGCGGCGGCGTTGCACGAAGCCGGCGCGAACTGCCCGGGCGAGAATTGTTGAAATCGCCCAATCGGTCGTCAATGCGCCAGCTAGGCCGGTGAAGTAGAACACGATGACCCAGCCGCGCGAAACCATGTCGGCCGACTTCGTCAGGAACAAAAATACGATCAGCAGAATAAAGCTGAATGTCCAGGCGCTAATGATTGGGTTGAGCCCGCGCCGTTCAATGACATACCGTTCAATCGCGTAGGCACCCTTTAGGCCGAACGAGGCGATATAGACAAGAGCGACAAGTAGCCCAATGGGTGCGTAGCTCAGTGCATTGCCCGGTGTTCCATACCCGATCCAATGATAGGCCGCTCCCGACACAATCGCGATCAGGGCGATCGCCGTGGCCTCAAAGACCATCGCGACAAGCGTAAAACCAGAGCGACTTAACCGAAGCCACGACAAGCCGCTACGGTGACCCGTCGGCAGATGATCGAAAGCAACTGTCACTGCGGCAAAACCTGATAATCTTGGTACACATTGTCCGTGCGCTGGGTTGGCATCGGTTTCCCGGCCGAGGCTTGGACGCGTTTCACAATGTGTGAGCACATTCGCACCTGCGAACTTGGAGAGGTGATTAATCCCAGAAGTAGCATAAAGCAACGGGTCTTTTAGGATTTTACTTATTCTGAAAACAGCTCCGCACGCCATAACCATCTGAATTTGATGAGCTAAACATGATTCATCTCTCTTGCGGCAGTGCTGCGACGCAACAGTACTCAAAGTGATGTGATCAAAATAAGTGTATGATTTCAAAACGATCGTTAACTGTGTGCAGCGGTTTGTCACGTGTGCAGGTGCGGGATGAGGTTGCGTTCCACAGCGCCCTACTGCTCTATCCGTGACTAAGACATCATCTGCCTCTCAAGCGTATGATTTTGTGTGTGGCCATCTGCCAACTGGAGCCTTTGTTTTGCGTAGCTCGCTGGGACCGTTTCAAAAACTGGCTGAATTCGCCGGTATCGCCCAGGCAATGGTTTTCGGTGCATCTCGTCGGCAGACCACACACTTTGATCTCGAGCCATTCGTCTCAAGCGGCTTGCTAGGACGCTCTCGGGACACGTCGGCATCGGATTGCCCTTCGATTTGCCGTGCTTTCATCGTTAGCCACACAGTTGTACAATTCGAAAATTCCGAAACCCACGGGTATCTGTCAGCCGATCAGTCGCTTCATGTTGCTGGTAGTTGGTCGCTTGACGAGATGCCGGATCTCGCTTCGAAAGAAGAAGCGTTGCGTGATCTTAAGATGCGGCTGCGAAACGCAAGCCCGGATGTCGTGTTGGTGCATGGCATCCGAAATGCAGACCGGTTCATCACCTCCCTGAAGAGAATGCTGCAGGATGAGTTTCCAGACTTGTTGTTCATCGCAGACGATGCGGTCAATTGGCGTAATGTGATGCAGTCGGAACGTACATCAACGGGTGCGCTAGGAGCACTACGTTGAAACGATTGCGGACAGGACTTGCCGCAGCGCGTGGCCAAGCCGCGCAGCTCGTTCAACGCGCCACGGATGCAACGGCTGCCGGAGAGGTAGGGCCTGGAGAAACTCGCATAACGTGGCGACAGCGCCTGCCGCAGCTTGTGACATATGTCGGATCATCGGCCAGTCTGCTGATCGGGAGTGTTGCCCAGCTGATTGCCTTTGCCATATTGGCTCGATCGCTGGGCGTTGAGCAGTTTGGCCTGTTCCTCGCCATTACAGCTGTGACAAACATTTCCGTTCAGCTTTGTGGACTTGGCGCAATGGAACCTATGGTTCGCCGCGTTGCTCGGGACCACACTGCCTATCCGCAGTTTATTGGTCATAACATTATTCTGGGGCTCGGTTCGGGAAGCGTTGTTTTTGTTGCGTTGCTGTTTCTGCTGCCTTTGTTTATGCCCGACCATATCGGGGCGGACGACGCTTTCTTTCTGACTTTGATGTTTGGGTTTACCAATACATTTTTAGTACGCGGCATTCTTTTGACTGAGCAGATTTTTCTCGCTCATAGTCAGTTTACCAAAGCGAACATCGCGGCTGTTTCATTCGGGGTCGTGCGAGCCCTGACGGCTGCACTGGCTTGCTTTGTGTTTAGCGTTTCGTCGCTTGCGGACTGGGCGGTCTGGCACACGCTTGGGCATGCAGCGTTGTTCCTTGTATGCGCTTTTGCCGTGCTTCCGCTTGGCGTCCCTAAACTAAGGATCCAGTGGGATGAAGTGCGGCGTGGCCTGTTTTTTTCCTGGGCCCTGATTTGCCAGGGGCTTCGACAGAACATCGACCTTTTGATTTTGGGACTTGTCGCGCCCCCGGCCATGGTTGGCAGTTTTGGTGTTGCGCGGCGGATTGCTGACACGAGCTATCTCAGTGTCAGCGCGCTCAACCGCATCACATATCCCAGATTGTCGATTGCGATGGAGCATTCGATTGCTCAGGGACTGAGTATTTCGCTGAAAGTCTTGGCTGCTGCGGTGCTCATTTCATTTGCGACCGGATTGGGCGTTTTCATTATTGCGCCCGCGCTGCCGCTTTTGTTTGGGGCTGGATACGCAGATATGGTTCCGTTTTTGCAGGCCATGTGCTGGGTTGTTGTTCCGTTTTCGATCTCAAGCGTTGCGGCTGAAGTGTTGGGGGCATCCGGCCATCACGGTATTAGGGCGATCCTTTTTAATGCGACGATTATCGGATCTGCTTTCATAGGGCTAATGACCTATGCATTTCTCGCGACTGGAACAATCATCGCGCTCTATGTTGTCGAGATCTGCCTGGCGTGCGGTTTTTGGCTGGCAATCGCCTATCTTATTCACCGAGATGAGTTGGCGAACCCGTCAGACCCAAGCTCTGATGGGCCACCTCCGCGATCGACGTGAACGAACAGAAAGAAAGTTTTGAAATGGCTACTGTGAGCTCGGTTGGTGCAGTTGACAGCGCTGCTGGAGCTAAAAGAATAGAATTGGTGTCAGATCGCAATAAAGGCCCACCTGATGAGCCTGATGCCCTTGCGGTAGACGATGGCTTATCTGACGGAGGTGTCACAAAGGTCTCATTGGACTTTCAAGGCGAACTGAACGCGTTCGCATCTGAATGGCCAACGCTTGATGATCCGAAATCTGCAATCTGCCATGGCTTTCAAACGGCTGATTTTATCAGGGCGTGGGTCGATACTATTGGTGCTGCATGTGGTGCTGAGGTTGCCTTTGTCCGGGTCAGCGAGGCAGGCGGGCTTAGACGTCCTTTGATGTTTCTGCCGTTCGCAATTGAAACTAAAAAAGGTGTTCGGATCCTGCGGTTTATCGATGGTGATGTGTCCGACTATAACGGACCCATCGTATTTCCATGGACGCCGGATTGGTCGGCGCCGGATTGCCAGACGCTTTGGTGCCGGGTGCTTGAGGTTTTGCCAGCGATTGATGTCGTGGCCTTAGAAAAGATGCCAAAGACCATTCTGGGCACAACCAATCCATTGGCCGCCCTTGAGACGGAGCCATGGCCCGTGTCGTGTCACGCAGCGACCTTGCTAAAGGATTGGCCGACCTTTGCTGAAGTACGGACGTCGCCACCGAAGCGTTATGCGCGGTATCAGCGCAGTCTTCGCCGCGAGTACGATGTCGTCTACACTGCGTCTGACGCGATGGATCAAGAGGCAGCTAACGCGGCTTTAGTCAGCCTGTTCAAGCAAAAGGCTAGGCGCTTTGCTGAGACGCGTGTTCCCGGTTTCGAAGCGGGCGATGGTAAACAGGATTTCTATACCGCGATGACGCTCAACCAAGCGTCACAACCGCATGTTCATCTGTCGGTTTTGACAGCAAATGATGAGGTGCTCGCCTGCCAGTGGGGCTTTGTTTTCAAGGACCGCTACTACTACCTCATCTGTGGCAATGAAACCGGTGTGTGGGCGAAGTATTCACCGGGTCGGATGATCAATGAAGCGATGCTTGAGTGGTGCCACGAGCAGGGGCTCACGTACGCTGACTTTGGAATCGGAGATGAGGCGTACAAGTATGAGTACTGCGACGAGCATGCGACGCTCCTGTCGCATCGTGCAGCTTTGACTGCCAAGGGCCGCTTGTTTGTTTCTGGAACACAGGCATTGGAGCGTCTGCGCGCTACATCTATTTGGCAGAAGGTTCGGCCGTATAAGTGGATCGTGCTTCGTGCGTTGCGCGGAGAGAGGAAATGATCGCCGTGAGCGGCTGCGGTTATTCTGCGGCGGTTGCAGTGTGGAGATCTGCTTGAGCGCTGATTTCTGTATCGGCTGCGTTGTCCAGAATGGGATCGAGCTTGTCGGTGTGCGGCCTTGAGATTGTCTTCTGCTCAACGGGTAGTTTGAGTGCCGCGCGATAGACGCCGATTGTTGCGTGGGCGATCTGGTCCCATGAGAAGTGCTTTGCGACGTGCTCGGTACGCCGTTTTTTCACGTCGTCAGTTAAACCGTGTCCTGATTTTGTTTTGAGCTGCTCCGTCAATGCATTGATGTTTGTCACGGGGTAATAGTCCGCGTCAGCCAGACCAACTTCCATATTGGCCTCGATGTCACTTGCAACGCAGGGAAGGCCATAGGACAGAGCTTCAAGGAGTGCTATCGGCAATCCTTCGTGTGTCGACACTAGCGCAAACAGACCTGCATGTGTGTAGAGGGCGTCGAGCTGTGCACCTTTTTGGAACCCGGTCATGACTACGTTGTCTGTCTTGGCTGCTTTGTCTTCGACTGACCGTGAGTAGGCATCTGGGTGATCGGCTGCGCCTACGATTGCAAGCTTCCACCCTTGAAGATCTGCGGCAGCAAAAGCCTCGATCAGATCGATGTGCCGCTTTTCAGGGACAAGCCGACCGACGGCGAGGATGTAGCGCCCGGGGTTTAACCCGAATGCCTCCAATGCTGTCGTGTCTGGATTGGCCGGTGGTGGGTTCACACCATTTGGGATGGCTGCAACGTCCGTGAAGTATCGTGCGCGCATGTTTCCAGCGATGCTGCGTGACACAGCGATCCGTTTTGATGACAGCCTCATCCCGAACCATTCGCCGAGTTTGAGCATCGTCTTTGCCACCATGCCCCACTTGTCCCGGTCGTAGTCGTAGCCGTGATGTGTGACGACGACGCGCAAACCGAGCAGGCGAGCCAGTGGCACCATGAGGCCGGGACCGACGGCGTGAATGTGTAAGATGTCTGGGCGGCGGCGGAAGCCAGCGTGAAGGACCCCGAGAAATGTATGAACGGCTGCCTCGGTTGACTTGTGTGTTGGACATGGAATGGGCTGAAGGCGCGTGCCTTTCCACTGAGATGGTTGTTTGGGTGTGACGTAGGGCTTGCGGACGATAACCTCGACATCGCAACCGTGTGCGGCCAGTCGTGGGGCAAGGTGTTCGACATGACGTTCAACGCCGCCTTGCACGTCAGGGCAACCACGCAAACCGAGAACGGTGATGCGCAAGGGGCGTGAGCCATATGGTGCAGACCATGTCTTGCCGATTGTGATGGAGGGTTGGTTTCCGGCGACTGTTCCTGCGGTTTTTGTGTCGCCGGTCATGAGGCGTAATTCCTAGTGGTGGGTTCATCGTTGTTCGTTGGTGCGCCCAGTTGGGCGTAGAGGTCAGTGATCGCTTCGATGTAGGTTTTAGGGCTGAAGTCCTGCTCTACCCATGCGCGGCCCGACCGTCCCATCTCGGCAACTTTCGCATCAGGCATCGCCGCGAAGCGCGCTAGGCAATCGGCCAGACCGGCTGCATTGCCGGATTGGAAAACCTCACCGGTCTCACCGTGGCGGATCATTTCCGGTATTCCGCCGATGTCGGCTCCGATGACCGGGCGGCCAAGTGCGTAGGCTTCCAAGATTGAGATTGGCGCGTTCTCATACCAGGTCGACGGTAGGACAATTGCGCGGCTGTTGTGGATTGCTGCGTGAAGGTCTTTGCCGGTCTGATAGCCGAGAAACGTCACGTCTGCGTTGCGGTCGCTTGCTCGTTTTCGAAGCTCGGCTTCTTGCTGCCCGGTCCCAACAAGGGTGATGGGTTGGCGCGCTATCGCGGCTGCTTCGATCAGTGTTGTCAAACCTTTTTCGTGACTGAGCCGACCAAAAAAAGTGAAGCTCTTGCCAGGTTGATCGTCGTAGTGGTGTTTGGTGCAGTCGACGATGTTTGGCACGTATAAGAAGCGCTCACGCTTCCAGCCCCATTCGACGAGCTTATTGATGAGGAAATGGCTTGGGACAACGAAACGATCAATGTGGTTGTCGTAGATACGCAAGCCGCGATGCAATGCTGTTTCGAACATGATCATGGTGCTGAGTGGAACTGACCCTTTGATGCAGCGGTTGAGAACGACGTTGTAGATTCGTCCGTCCTTACAGCGCTCGCATACCGCGTTGTTGACGCGCATTGTGTATGCGGGACAGGCAAGTTTCAGGTCGTGTAGCGTCATCACAGTTGGAACGCCGGCTTTCCGCAGTTCGGGAAAAATTGCTGGTGATATGTGATGGTAGATGTTGTGGGCGTGCGCGATGTCAGGGCGTGTGCGGTCCACCATTGCAGCGATCTTGCGGCGTGCCTCAAACGAATAGATCACGCGTGATGCGTTGAGGATCTTTCGGCTCGGACCATAGTCGTTGCCAAACTCGATCTCTTCGACAAACAAGTCGTCGTTTGGATCGGGATCGTTTTTTGGATGCTGCATAGCAAAGCACCCGACGTCCCATCCTGCGTCTGTAAGAAGCCGATTGTGTTCGGCGTAAACAACCTCTGCACCACCGCGCCGGTAATTGTAATTGTTGATGGACAGCAGCCGTGGATGTTTGGTGCTGGCTGTGCCTGTCTGTTGACGTCTGCTCATTAGTTGGTGGTCGCTTCTAAATTTTGGTGGCCTAATGCTGGGATGCCGCTTCGATCCAGTGCGGACGAGACGGTGTGGATTTCGCAGCCCATTTTGAGAGCAGTCGTGATGGCGTGTTCCAGAATGTCTGGGGTTGTGCCGTAGGCACTGGGTGAAGCGTCGATGTCGTGTGTGAAGAAGATGAGCCATGCGCTTTGCGCCACGGCTGCTTCAATCCACTGCGATGAGGTCTTGCCATCAACCGGTGCCTTCTGGAGGGGCACAGAATTCAATAACACCAAGTCTGTCTTGCCGAGATTGAGGGCGGGAATGCCGCCGCGGGCTGAGCGATAGCGTGTTTGCAATTCGCGTTTGGCTGAGAGCGTTGGTGCGTTGTAGGGGTAGGCGAAGTTTTCACAATTCGCACCCGGCAGGATGTCGGCCAGCATGTCTGCATTTTTGTTGAGGTCCGCAATGAGCGCGTTGCGAGACACGTTTTTCAAAGGCTCATGGGCGTAGGTGTGGCAGCCGATCTCGTGGCCATGTTCGTGCAACGCTTGAATGTGAGTGCTGTTGGCGCAAAGTGCATCGTAGTCGGTCAGTTGATTTGCCAGCCCACCTGCGATGTAGAAGGTTCCACGGGCGTCGTGGCGCTCCAGACAAGCGGCCCCGCGAGTCGCAGCTGAGACCGGCACGTCGTCGAATGTGAAAGAGATCAACGGTTTTGACGGCGCGATGTTAGCGTCCTTGCGGAACAGCCGTCGTGCCGCGTGGCGTGCTATACTTTCTTTGTATTTTTGTGGGATGATCATGTGACCTGCTCTGCGGACGACAGTCGTGTTTGTGCGAAGTCGAGACTGGTCTTGTTATCATTCGCATGTGTGGCCAGCGCGGCTGATGCTTGGTAACGCAACCCAAATACGGCGAGCAGGAGTGTGATCCACACCGGTCCGCCTCCGACGAAGAAGACGCTTTCGAGTGCGGCTGAAAATAATCCGTAAATCCATATGTTGACGAACAGCGCGTTGAGCGGGTGGTCGGCCTGACGGCTTTGGCTTTTTGCGAGGTCGGCGGCAGGCTGGATGACAAGCCACGCGAGTATCAGAAACAGACCGGGCGCACCAATGGTAAGGAAGGCTTCAACATAGGCGTTGTGCGCGTTCGATGCGCGATTGGCCCAGGTCTCGATTGAGGAACCCGAGTTAAAGACATCACCCGTTCCCCAAAATGACTGGAATCCGTGACCTAAGATGGGGCGGCTCATGGCTTCGCCAATGGCGTATGACCAAATCGAGGTGCGGTCTGTGAACGTTGCGTCGATGCCGATGGCTTGTAGAGCGCTATGTATAGGCGGCAACAATGCCGATCCGACCGTTCCTAGTATGACGATTGCTAGAAGGGTCGTGACGAGCACCACCTTTGCCGTCGTGCCTTGCACGGTGAGGATCATCCAAGAAACGAAGATCGTGACGGCGAATAGCGCAAGAGGTGTTTTTGAGCCTGTGCCAACCAAGAAGACAAAGGCGGCCGTGAGCAGTGCAGCACCCGCAAGGTTGGCCCCTGACCGCCAGATGAAGATTGCGAAGAACATCATCAGGATGCTTGCCGTGCCAGCTTCGTTTTTGTGCTGAAAAGAGCCACGCCAGTTACCCGCTAATTGAGGTTCGAGCAATTCCGTGTGCTGGTGAACTGCAAGGTGCGGGACAAGTGCCACGCCGCCGTAGCTGATGAGAAGTGTTGCCCCGATCCCGATGGTGATCAGTGCTGCGAAGTGGCGCTTGGAGATTGGCAATAGGAGAAGCGTTGCAGCTTGTAGGGCGATCAGGCAGGCCAGAACAAACTTCTTCAAAGCGAGTGCTGGGTAGGGCGAAAGGATCGCGCTGATGCAAATCCATAAGAGCAAGGCAACAAGTGCCGGTGAGGCGAGTACGAGGTATCGCTTTGGGTCTCCAAACACGGCAAAGACTGCGCATGAGCCAGCCATTAAAAGTGCTGTTGCCTGGTTGAGCCTGTCACCACCAAGGTTGGGAAGCAGGACGCGTGGATCGCGCAGGTCTGGAAATGCCTTCAATGAAATCCAGAAGAACCAAAAGACGGCTAGAAATAGAATGCTGCGGAGTGCGACCTCAACTGACTTTTCAGTCGACATTGTCGATGTTGAGACTTGCACCTGAGAGGGTGTGCGGGAACTCGACGTTGCAGACTGCCTCTCGCGGGTCATTGCTGATTATGGCTCCGTCTTTCAACAGCTTTATAGCCATGCGGGTTGGCTCGGTGGTGGAAGCGGATCTTCCGACAATTCATTCGTCGTTGTGCGCGACGTAGCACTGGGTTGTTTGATCCGCGGTTCGCGAGGCTTGCGCTGAGGCTTGTCGTGATCGTTGGCGGTCAGATCGTGTGGTTCAGGAGGCCGATAGGTTTTAAGCAGGTTTTGCTGGTGTGAGGACGCATTTGCGTTTTGATCCTCCGTCCGTTGAATGCGCACCTCTGAATTGTCACCTGAGACGTGTGCCTCTGTTTGTTGTTGGTTGGTGGTCACAGAAGTCTGGTTCGTGGGCGTGACAGGGGCTGTTGCGCGCGCCTGCTGCTGATGTCGTCTCGAACCAAAACCTGCGAACAACAGGGCCAGTGCCAAAGCGCATCCCAAACCGGTGCCTAAGCCAAATCCACCGATTGCCAAAACGGCTTTAGACGGTGGCAGTGTCTTATTCTTGGGCGGGGTGGCTGGAGAAATGACACGCGTTTTCGGAACCACGAGCTTTTCTTGTTGCGCAATTTCCTGTGTGCGCAAGAGGAAGGCTTCATAAACCGAGCGGTTCGCCTGGACGTCGCGTTCCAATTCGCGCAGTTGGACCTGCTTTGCATTGATGCCGGTCAGTTGCGACTTGATGGTATCGAGTGTTTTGGAGAGTGCTTGTTCGGAGTCGCGCGCGCGCTGGACATCGCGGCTGACGGAGCTGGCAATGCGCCCAGTCTCAGCATTCACTTCGCGCGTTAGGCGACGCACTTCCTGACGGGCCTGGCCGACAGCTGGATGCCTTGGGAGCAACTGCGCTGACAGTTCGGCCTCGCGACGACCTGCTGCAGCAAGCTGTCCGCGCAAAGCTGCCAATGTCTGTGAGCCAGTTGCCTCTGGGATTGAGCCAATGTCTCCGCCTGTGCGTCTGATCTGCTGGATTTGACGTTCTCGTGCCTCGGCTTGTGCACGCCGTGTCCGTGCCTGGATTAACTGACCAGAAACCGCGGTGAGCTGTTGTTCGTTTACGAGTTGACCGCTGGCCGAAAGGATATTGTTTGCGCGTTTGAATTGTTCGGCGGACTGCTCGGCTTCGATAACCCGTTGTTTGAGGCCATCAAGACGTGATGCAAGTGAAGCAGTTGCTTGCCGAGCCGCCGTGGATGTTGAGCTTTGCTGTTCGTCCAGGAAGGCGTCGACAATTGCATTCACGATCCGAACGGATTTTTGCCGATCCGATGTCCATACACCGAGATTCACGACGAACGTGCGCTCCTGTCGTTGCGCCCAAACCCGCTCTTCCAACGTGCGCAATGCAGTGAGTTCCAGATCAGGAGAGCCAGTGTCTTCATCCGATCTTAGTCCGGCTCGCTTGAGCAACTGGCGTAGATGATCGAGTGGTGTAACGGGTTTGTCGCTTACGAATTCCGTGTCGTTGATCAGGTTTTGATCCTGCACCACGCGGCGCAGCACTTTGTTTGAAAGAAGGACGCGGGTTTGTGTTTCAACTTCGGCGATCATCGCTTCGTTGAGTTGAGAAGAATTGCGCAGCCCGCGATCCACGATGCGCAGTTCGCTTGGATCGATTACGAGTTGCGTGAGAGCATTGTAGCGTGGTGCAAACAGAGATCCGATCCCGACAGCAGCGGCAGCTGTCAGAAGCGCGACAAGCAAGATAAGGAGCTTCCGCCGCCAGAGCTCAGATAGCGGTGAAGGGGGTATCAGACTTTGGTGTTCTCCACCGGGTGATAAGCCAAGCGGGGCTGTGGCGTTATTGCGGGCGGCTGGATCTTGGGCGGCCTGCGGGGCGCCGACTTCGTACATGCGCGTTACTCGTCCATGACAGAGCAAGCCGGTGGGCCTTTTTGTAGGGAAGCCCGCCTTCAGCTTTCTGAACAACTTCTTACGATATGTTCAAGTTTAGCGCATCTCGCAACCCTTTGATAACACCACCACTACCATCGTTAACGGGCGCCCTCATCGTTAACGCACTGGTGGTTCAGCGTTCGTCTGCTCCAGCAGCCAATAGGTGGTGGGATCTTCTTGTTTTGATGTATTGCTCACAGCAAACGCCAATCGACCTTCGGTTTGCTTGAGCGAGTGTGACACGGTGATGCGGCCGGTGAGGTCCAGGCGGTGCAATTTCCATGATCCGGGTCGTGATGTTTGCAGTACAGCTTCCAATTTGCCCTTTCGAAGAATTGTCGGTCTATGACCGTAGTTCAGGATCTCTCGGGCGGATGTGTCCGAAAACTGCATCTCTGAGTTCCGGGCGTCGGTCGCGTAAATGATGAGCAGTCTGGAGCTGCCGGTGACCGGTTGGTCGTCAAGAGCGCTGATTGAAAACAGCCCTTGAGGTGTTGCGTCTTTCAGGGTGAGGGCGCCGAGTTCAACTTTGCCGGACAGAGTGTCGAAGGCGATGGCTTCGGTGTGTTCAGAGACAAACGTTGCCTGCCGGTTGTTGGTGTCGAGCTTGAGCTGTCCTGTGTCAGATTGGAATACACCGTCCGCAGTTTTTGTTGCGTTTTCGGATGGTGCGGGAAAGAGTTTCTGCGCTTGCAGTTTCGCAATGACGGTGTCTGCTAAGGCCGACCTCCGCCAGAATGACTGTGTCTCGAATGGTGTGCGATCCAGTATGGTTTTTGTGATCGAGTGTTCGGGTGAGGATGCTGTAGGTGCGAGCTGCGTGGTTGAGTTCGAAAGTGCAATACCTGTCACCAGGCCCAGCTTGGTTATCTCGTCCGGCCAGCGTCCCTGTCCATCATCCAGCATGTCTTTTGTTGTCGCGTGGGGGATCAAGAGCCTGACTGGGGACCGTGTTGCGTCGCCTCGACGATAGATCAGGGCGGTTAGAGTTTCGGCTGCGCGTGCCACCGGATCCAGTCCGATCGCATAGGGCATGATCCGCTTTTTGTGCGGGAGGTCGGTGTCGGTCGTGAGGTCGATCGGACCCGGGCCGTGTCGACATATGCCGTCCCAGTCTTGGAGCGCTGCGATGGCTGGTACCAGCAAGCCTGACTCGTAGCGGTAGCGGTTCCAGAACAGATGCTGGTGTTCGCTGACGATGAACGGTTTGTCTTCCCAACGACTCCCGATGAGGTCGCGTAGGTATGCGACGCTGTTGGAGAGTGAACTGGTTTGAGTGATTGATGTGCCCGGCTCGAATGAAAGGACGATGTCGTGGTAGGCATTCATCGTCACCGCCGGGAGCGCTCCGCGCGATAGATGAGCAGCGGTCACGGACCAATTGTTATAGGCACTGACAGGACCGCTATACCCCAAGTCGCGAACTAGTCCTTGGGACCATTTGAACGTCGCGACTTCGGTTTCGTGGAAGAAGTTCTGTAAGTCGCGCATGCGCGGACCGCGAACTTGGCGGCTACTCGGCAGGCGAATGCTTACGTCTTTTAGTTTTTCGTCTGGCCCCAAACGGCCCCACGCCTGTCGTAAGGCTCGGTCGTTCTTGTATCGTTTTTTCAGATACGCATTGAACGGCGGTTGGAGGATCTCGGCATACGCGCGTCCGGTGCGGTCTTGTTCGAGAATGGTCGTAAACTCCACGCCGTTCTCATTTGTCGTGATGACAAACGCGAGTGCTGGATCACGCGCTGGTGCAAGCCCGGTGTAAGGGTTCTTCTGCCCGAGGATTTTGCGTGCCAACTTTTCCCAGTGGCGTTTGGCTTCGGGATCTACATGAAGCCGCATTTTTAGATTGTGGCGGTCCTCCCAACGATGCGGATAGATGCCCCCGATCGCGCCGTTCTGAGACGTCAGGACGTCGATCATCCAGTAGATGCCGTTTCGTTTGAGCGCCGCCATTAGGTAGTGGAAGCGGTCCAATTGAACGGGATCGAAATCGAAGTCCTTGTCGCGTCCGCTCATGAGGATGGCGTCAACGAAATGGAAGCGGGCGAGATTGTAACCCTGCCTCCGCATTTGATCCGCGTAAACGTCTGCGGTCGCATGATCGGGAAAGCTGCCAGATGCGGGTGACCATGACAGTGACCCACAATGGAAGCGTATGCGGGTCGTGTTCTCTTTCGAGCCAACAACCAGTTGACCCGTGTCTGAGATGCGAACCGGCCCGAGGTGACCCGCGGGTGGGCTATCGAAAATCGCCGAGAAGTCTAGCGGGCTGCCCGGCTTTATCGTGCGGGATGGTTCGTAAACTGGCTGCCAATTCACGGCCTCGTCGTTCGCGCAGGCGGGCCACGTGCACAACGCAATTGCCACCAGGGCTGAAATAATTGGGCTTGATTTAATTGTGCGTTGGAAGCTTATCGTACAGATCTTTGGCAGTTGGCGCATGATGCTAGCCTGCTGGTTCTGCCGGGTCGTGGGCGGACCCAGTTTGGATCACCTTCGACCCAATAAAGGCTTTTGGATCGCGTCTCGATGACATCAGACCACGTAAGAAACCATACGTGAAAACGTGCCAGGCGACGACGGCGTATGTTCCCATCTCCCATGACTTGTATTTGTACGCCATGATGGGAACTGGTCCCAATGCGAGGAACGCAATCAACGCGAGTGCAATTGTCCAAGACGGGGCCAGGATGAACCCGACCACTGCGGCCATCCATATGCCAACGATGGCTATCCAGAGTTTTATCTCGCGGAGGTCTTTGACCAGCATCAAAAGCCGGGGTGTACCAAGATGTGCACGTAGCAGTTCACCGATGCCGAAAAGGTATTTCGATTTCGCGCGTCGCCAAAGAAGTGTGTAAGGGTTTGAACGGTGGCCGTGGTGGCGGACGAAAACACTCGCCAGACGGTGAAGTTTCCAGCCGTGCTCACGAAGGCGCACTGCGAGGTCATATTCCTCGTAAGCATGGAGGTTCCGATCCGACATGTACCCCGCCTGTTCGATCGCGGTGCGCCGGTAGACAGCACCACTGTTGAGTCGGTCAACGTCACCTGGGTTCATATCGGCGGGTTTTCGGACGTCGCGGCGCTTATATTCGAGTTGGTCGAGGCTCTTTTCGACGATCTGTCCTGAAACACCTGCGTGTTCGGGGTGATCTTTCAGGAATGCCAGTGCGGACACTCCGAAGTCTGGGTCCATTTCCATGTCGCCATCGATGATTGCGACGTAGGGAAATTTGCATTGTCGGAAACCCAGTTCAGGGCCGATGCCGCAGGACTTTTCTGTCCAATCTGACAGTTGGACGATCTGAACGGGGAACCGCATTGCGATCTCGATCGTGCCGTCGGTTGAACCGCTGTCGGCCAAGATGACCTCTCCACCCAGCGGTTCTGCGGCAATCAGAGCGCTTTTGATTGCCATTTCTATATGATCGGCTTCGTTCAATGCCTTAATGATGATACTGATCGACATTACCGAGAACGTGCGCCTTTGCATTGCAGTTTGGACGTGCGCGAGGGACGCGCTTTCAAACCCAAGCAAGAAGCCGGGCGTGACACGTTATGGCAGGTGCCTGTGACGACGCCTTGTGTCAATTCCGCGCGTGGTTCTTCGTTATTGACGCAGCGTCAGCCTTAAAAGCGCAAAGGACCATCGTCAGTTGGATACGCACACCCCAAACGATTGTGAC
>JBCBRD010000036.1:0-20561 GCA_039819885.1 Pseudomonadota bacterium | reverse complement strand
CAATCGCCCGGATGCCTGGGTTGAGACGCTTACTTAGCGAACCGAATACTTCGATCGATCTGCGGGTAAATGGCATTGTCAGTGTTCGCCAACCAGGTGCTCGAACGGCAACCACGTTCCCAGTTTCAGGAGGGCGCAGAGTTCACCGAGGTGGGTGAAAGTCGTTCTGCCGCTCATACGTCTAGGCAATTTTTTAGTCACCGATACTGAGTTGCGTTTTGGAGGTCGGTTTGAGGCGTTCGTTGAGAGTTCCGTTGAGACATGAACGTGTCATTGGATTGCTGGACCTGGGTTCCAGCAAAATCGGCTGCCTGATTGTTGCGGTCGGTCCTTCGCGTGAACGTGTGCCATCGCGAGGTGCTCTCACGCACGGCGATGTCACTTCCGCCGCGTCTGATGAAACAGCCGTTCGTATCCTGGGTGTTGGTTATATCGGATCGCGCGGCATCAAGTCCGGCGTGGTGATGGACATGTCCGCTGCCGAAGCCTGTGTTCGCACATGTGTGGCTGAAGCCGAAACGGTTGCTGGCGTTACAATCAATGAGGTGCACGTTGCAGTGTCGTGCGGTCGGCTGGCCTCACAATCGTTTGCAGCGCACGCTGAAGTGGGTTCTGCTGGTGTGCAAGCTGCAGACATTTCCCGCGCGCTTGCCGGTGGTCAGGCTTATGCACGTCGCGATGGTCGGTTCCTGGTGCAAATGAATACGATCGGGTTTCGCTTGGATGGACAGCCGTGTGGCGCTGATCCCAGAGGGTTGGTTGCGCAACGGCTTACCGCTGACCTAACAGCCGTAACGGCTGATGCCGCTCCTGTGCAAAACGTCTTTATGCTGATGCAGCGGTGTCATCTGTCTATTGAGCAGATTGTTCCGGCTCCGTTAGCCAGTGGACTTGCTGCGTCACGGAGAGACGAGCGTCAGCTTGGCGTGACGGTGGTCGACATCGGTTCTGGTGTTACGACGATCTCGATGTTTGCAGATGGCGAGCTTGTACATGTCGATGCGATTGCCGTGGGGGGGGATCGATTGACGTACGAAATTGCCAAAGAGTTACAAACACACCTTGCGCAAGCCGAGCGAATCAAAGCGCTTTATGGCACAGTGGTTCAGGCACAGTCTGATTCGCGCGAGATTTTTGAATATGAGCGCGTTGATGATCGAAGTGATGCGCAAGACGGCGTGTCCGGGCGGGCATCAAAATCGGATCTGCGTTTGATTGTAACCCCGTACGTGCGGTGGTTGTTTGAGCAGGTTCACGATCGAATTCAACGCTGTCCGGTTCGGCATCTCGCCAGTGACCGCGTGGTTTTGACGGGTGGTTCGGCGCAGTTGATCGGGATCGATGGGCTATCTGCCGACGTTCTGGAGCGACCTGTACGGTTGGGAATGCCGGAAGAGCTCAATGGCATCTCGGCCGAGTTTTGTGGGCCGGCTTTCTCGTGTTTGTTCGGGTTGTGTGAATATGTGGCACGTCAAACACCCTTGGGTGTGGGCGTTTCGCAGGCGTTTGATGTTGAAGCATCTCAGACTGGATATCTTGAACGCGTCGGAAAGTGGCTGGTTGGCACCGGATAGTGCGTTTGGGCGTTGGATAAACTCACCAATGCTATTGGCGTTCAGACCTGCGATGTGGTGTTGTCGATTGTGCGGTGTGTGTGCGTTGGCCCTGTACGCGTGGCCCAGTCTTTCAGTGCGGACGGGCCGGATTGCCAAATTTTTTGGTCCTGCCATTCGTTCGCCAATTCACGGCGAGGGTCGAGATGGGCATCAAGTTGCAATTGCCAAAGCTTACTGATTTGCGGCCACGTCTCACCGTGGTTGGTATCGGTGGTGCGGGCTGCAATGCCATCAACAACATGATTGCAGCCGGGCTGACGGGTGTCGACTTTGTCGTTGCCAACACGGACGCGCAGTCGCTTGCTGCATCCAGTGCCGAACACCGCCTGCAGCTTGGTGTCACGATCACCGAAGGGCTTGGTGCTGGTGCGCGCCCAGAGATTGGTCAGGCTGCGGCAGAAGAAGCTCTGGAAGATATTCGTGCGCAGTTTTCTGGTTCGCACATGGTGTTTATCGCTGCTGGCATGGGCGGCGGGACCGGAACTGGTGCTGCATCCGTATTTGCGAAATGCGCCAGAGACATGGGAATCCTCACCGTTGGTGTTGTGACAAAGCCGTTCCTGTTTGAGGGGACGCGCCGGATGCGGATTGCAGAGGCGGGCATTGCGGAACTTCGCAAGCATGTCGACACTCTGATTGTTATTCCGAACCAGAACTTGTTTTTGATTGCGAATGAGAAAACCTCTTTTGCAGAGGCATTCGTCTTGGCTGACCAGGTGCTCTATTCGGG
This sequence comes from Pseudomonadota bacterium, assembly GCA_039819885.1. Taxonomy (GTDB): domain Bacteria; phylum Pseudomonadota; class Alphaproteobacteria; order Rhizobiales; family Hyphomicrobiaceae; genus JBCBRD01. The sequence continues at coordinate 18,215 of JBCBRD010000036.1, read as the reverse complement.
TGTAGCCTGCATTGTCGATCTGATCATCAAGGAAGGCTTGATCAACCTAGACTTTGCTGATGTGCGCGCCGTTTTGGCAAACATGGGCACGGCTATGATGGGGACTGGTGAAGCTGACGGATCTCAACGTGCGAAGCTTGCGGCCGAGGAAGCGATCACCAATCCGCTTCTCGATGATGTAACGCTCAGTGGCGCCAAGGGTCTCTTGTTGTCGATTACCGGGGGACCGGATCTAACGCTTTATGAGGTCGATGAAGCGGCATCGCGCGTCCGCGAAGAGCTACAAGACGACGCCAACATCATTGTTGGAGCGACGTTTGATGAAACGCTTGGAGATCGCGTTCGCGTCTCGATTGTTGCATCGGGCATGACGCGTGCGGGAGAGGTTGAAGAGCCGGGGCAAGTTGAACTGGATGAAGCTGTCTCCTGGCCAGGTAACCCACCGCCTGTGCAAGCGCCGCATGTTGAAACCTACAATTACAGTACTGATGGACCCAAACCTCCGAGCCATCTGACACCGCTGATGTCCGGTGATGGTTATGCTGCCGTCTTTGATGAGCCTTCTCAGCGCGCTCAGTCCATGGAGGATGCCAATGGCCATGTGGGAAAGCCGATGGCGCCGACATCGGCGCAGCACGGCGTCAAGGACGAGCACTCTGGCCAGGGCGGCGCCGGGCAGGTTGATCACCTGACCGGGGATCATTTAGCCCAATCGCGTTCTGAACCGGATTTTCAAACGTGGCAGGCCCCTGGAAATGTCGTGATTGAAGAGGGGCTGTCACCTGCACATGGTCACGGTAGATCGACTAACAGCTCAAAAATTGATGGTACTTCCGTTGCAGAAGATCACGCCCGCAATACGGACTTCGTCCCATCGCAACCTGCTGAAACACCCCGAAGAGGTGTTCGAATGCCTGAAGTAGAAGACTTCCCGGTTGTTGGGCAGCGCGCATATTTTGCAGAAAAACAGGGACAAGCCGCATCTTCCGAAGGCGCTCTGGACCTCGAGAAGAAGGCTCGCGCTTCTGCCAAGCAAACAGGCAAATCTGACGGTCGCCTTGGAATTTTTGCTCGGCTTTCAGCATTGACAGGGTTGGGGGCTGATCGTGATTCGGGCAGTAGCAGCTTGGTTGCGCGGCAGCGACGCCCCGATCGTCAGGACGTTGATGAGATCGATGCAGCGGCTGCCCCATCAGCTGAAGCTGGTCAAGCAGAGATGGGTGTCGCAAAGCCTTTAAATTCAGTGGATAAGAAACGGGTTCGTACAGGATCTTCCACGTAGATCCCGCCGTTGCTCATCTGTGTTGGAAATGTTTCTGAGTTCGTAACACTGAGTAAGAAAGCGTGATTTGTATGGGGGTGTTGCGGACGGTAACGTCCGAATCGTTAACGAATGAAGATGATTCGTTTCAGTTTGAATGCAGGGGCCCTGTGAAGCCAATGCAACGGGACTTCAAATTGAGAGTTGTCGACATTCGGGGGTGGCACGACCGCGGGGCTGAAATATGCGGTGGTGCCATGGGCAAGGTTTTGAGGGACGGCGATCATGTCGAATCGGTCATTTGGCGCGCGACAATCAACGATTGCGCGCGAAATCGAACTCACAGGCACGGGGGTGCACAGCGGAGTTCCAGTGTCAGTCATTCTGCATCCAGCAGAAGCTGACGTTGGGCTCCGTTTTCTTGTGAGCAAGAGGGGCCGTGTGGTTGCCGAAATCCCGGCCACTGTGCACAGCGTGAAGAACCTCACGCTGTGCACGGTGATCGGTGATGATGAGGGACACACCATCTCAACCGTAGAGCATCTTCTTGCTGCGCTTCGGGGAATGGGCGTCGATAACTGCTACATTGAGATCGACAGTAAAGAAGTGCCGATCATGGATGGCAGCTCGGCGGATTTCGTCGACGCCATTGATGTGGCCGGTTTGATCGAATTGTCTGAATCGCGGAACTATCTGAAAGTGCTGAAGCCGATCTGCGTCCAAGACGGAGATTGCCTGGGTGAATTCTCGCCAAATGCGTCGGGTTTCAGCTTAGATGTAGAAATCGACTTTGAGTGCCAGGCTATCGGCCGTCAGCGCTACGTCTGCGATCTTTCCCCGCGCGTCTTCCGCACCGAATTGTCTCGTGCTCGTACATTTGGGTTTATGCGAGATGTCGAGAAACTTTGGCAGGCGCGGCTGGCGCTGGGTGCCAACCTCAACAACACTGTCGCCATCGGCGATGATGATCGCGTTTTGAATGAGGGTGGTCTCCGCTACGAAGACGAGTTCGTTCGTCACAAGATGCTTGATGCGGTCGGTGATCTGGCGCTTGCTGGTTTGCCTATCCTCGGAAAGTATCGGTCTGTACGAGGCGGACACCGCCTGAATGCGACCGTCCTCAAGGCACTGTTGGCTGATGAAAGTGCTTGGGAAATCGCGCACGGTCCGCGGGTTCACACTATACCGGCGGCTACGTCACGTTCGCTGGCTCCTGTGTCGGCCGGTTCGCGTCCTTAATCGCGCCACGTTGAGTGTCGATAGCAGGTTGGGGCGGGTGCAGTATTTGAATGCGTGACGTGCCATCGTTTTTTGATTGGCGATGGTTGCCGCAGGACTCACGTGCTGGTGTCAGGTTGATGGGGTGTCGCGCGATGTGACAATCAACTTTGGGGCCTCGTTCATCGCAATGGCAGGATTGGCCTTGAAAGCTCGACACACATCTTTGCAAACAGGTTTGAGTGGGGCCATTGCCGTCTCAATCGCATGTTTATGCGCTCTGGCTCTTGTCGGATGCGCGTCTTCTGGCGATGTCACAAAAATTCTCAATCCCGACCCGCCTGGCCAGATGTATGCTCAGGCTGATGCGATGTTATCCCGCGGCAGCTACGAGGCGGCGGCCAACCGCTTTGAGGAGTTGGATCGCGACCACCCTTATGCCCCCGAGGCACGTCGTGCCATCGTGATGGCGGGCTACGCGTATTACAAAGCGGGCAAGCTTCCCGAAGCTATTGCGGCTGCAAAGCGCTACACGACGATGCATCCGGGTACAAAAGAAGCTGCGCTGGCCCACCATATTATCGCTTCGTCTCACTTCGATGAGATGAAGGGACCGAACCGCGATCAGTCCACAACGCGTAAGGCGCTCAAGGAACTCAAGATCCTTCGCGCACGGTATCCCGACAGCCCTTACTCCAAAGAAGCCGAGAACCGCATCCGTGTGGCGGAGGATACTTTGGCAGCGTCCGAAATGGAGGTTGGCCGGTATTACCTGAAGCGTAAGAACCATGTCGCTGCGATCAATCGCTTCAAGACTGTCGTAAAGGAATATCAGACCACCGCTCACGTTGAGGAAGCTTTGATGCGCCTCACGGAGTCGTACATGGCGCTCGGTATTACACAAGAAGCGCAAACTGCGGCGGCTCTGCTCGGGCATAACTTCCCGGACTCGCCATGGTACAAGGATGCACACACGCTGCTGGCTTCGGATGGTCTCGCACCGCGGGAAAACAGCGGATCGTGGATGTCCCAAGCATGGAAGATGATTCCAAAATTCTCGCTTGGCGGGCCCGGCTAGTCTCGCTAGGCCAGCATAGCCGAAGCTTGGTCTCTCTAAGCGTCTTGCTGCTAATCCTACTTCGACGGAAGCAGCGGGCGCGCTCTAAGCTTCTGTTTTGAATGATGTTCTTGTCTTCAATATTGCTCGCCTTCGGCAAGACAAACCGCGTACACTTTTGCGGAACATGATCCCGTCCACATGTGCGCTTCTCACTTTTTCTGCAAATTCCAATCGTAGACATACATGGTCTGTGGTCTTGCGAATGAACGGTATAAGGCCTGCGCCGGGCCATTGTTGGTTTCGGTGGCAACCCACGCCGGGGCACACCCCCGTTCTAATCCCCATGCCAAAAGCGCATGCATCAATCGGCGGGCGATGCCTTGCCTTTGAAAAGCAGGTGTGACACCGAGGTTGCCGATATACAATTCGGGTGCTTCATCGGGGTGATGGATCTCAACACCGGTGATCTGTCCGATCACTTGTTGGTCGGAAAGTGCGAGCACCATGAGATTTTGAGGAATGGCCACATAGCGGGCCAGCCTCTCTTTGTGTATCGGCCCATCAAAAACATCGGGCGCGACATGGTCAAACAGTGCTTGGTCCTGTTTACCAACGCGTTTCAAAGTTATCGGCATGTGGCGGTTCCGAAGTTTTCGTCCTATGAGCGAAGTCAGGGATGGCATTAAACAAGGACTTTGAAGACCCGATGGCCGACAAATTGGCTGGTGTAGCTCCTAATGTGGACGCGCTTACTCAGACGGATGCCAAAATCGAGCTTGAACGGCTCGCGATCGAAATTGCGCATCATGACAAGCAGTATCACCAGCAGGATGCACCGGAGATTTCCGATGCGGACTATGATGCTCTGAGGCTGCGTTTTGATCGCATTGCTGCGCGTTTTCCTGAACTGGCGGTCGATCTCGAAACGTCTAAGACGGTCGGTGCTGCTCCGTTGGAAGCGTTCGGAAAAGTGCGTCATCGGGTGCCGATGTTGTCGCTTGGCAACGCTTTCAACGATGGGGATGTTTCCGAGTTTGCCGATCGGGTCCGCCGGTTTCTCGGCCTGACGTCGTCCGATCCCCTGGCGTTTACGGCTGAGCCGAAAATTGATGGTTTATCTATTTCGCTTCGCTACGAGGACGGGCAATTTGTTGAGGCTGCCACGCGAGGTGATGGTCAGGAGGGTGAAAACGTCACTCAGAACGTCGCTACGATTTCTGAAATTCCTAAGCGGCTTGTTGGCGATGATGTTCCTCCGACCATTGATGTGCGCGGTGAGATTTATCTAGCGCACGCTGACTTTGAGGCACTCAACGCAGAGCAAACAAAGAAGGGCGCTAAGACATTCGCCAACCCACGTAACGCGGCAGCCGGCTCGTTGCGACAGCTCGATAGTTCAATCACGGCTTCGCGTCCGCTCAAGTTTTTTGCGTACACGTGGGGTGAGGTGAGTGCACTACCGGCGGACACGCAGACGGATGTTGTTTCCGCATTTGGGAGATGGGGGCTCCCTGTGAATCCGCTGATGCGCCGCTGCGAGACGGTGGATGACATACTAGCGGTTTATGAAGACATCGCGGCGCAGCGGGCTTCGCTCGGTTACGACATTGATGGCGTTGTCTACAAAGTTGACCGGCTCGACTATCAAGACCGCCTTGGCTTTGTTTCACGGTCTCCACGCTGGGCGGTTGCGCATAAGTTTCCCGCTGAACAAGCCGAGACGATCCTTAACGCCATTGAGATCCAAGTTGGCCGGACAGGTGCGCTCACGCCCGTTGCAAAGCTGCAGCCTGTCACTGTTGGTGGCGTTGTTGTTTCGAATGCGACGTTGCACAACGAGGATGAAATTGCGCGTAAGGACATTCGCGTTGGAGACCATGTGATTGTTCAGCGGGCGGGTGATGTTATCCCGCAAGTCGTGCGTGTCGTGGTGCGTGACAGCATCCAACGAAGCCAACCGTTTGAGATGCCGAATGTCTGTCCGGCGTGTGGATCGCATGCGGTTCGAGAGGCGGACAATGCAAGCGGGAAGGCTGACGTGGTGCGTCGGTGTACCGGCGGGTTGATTTGCCCGGCCCAGGTGAAGGAGCGTCTGAAGCATTTCGTGTCGAGGACTGCGTTCGATATCGAAGGGCTGGGTGAAAAACAGATTGATCTGTTTTTTGATGAGGGCCGCATTATGCGTCCAGCGGATATCTTCACCCTGGCACAGCGTAACGCGCGCGACAGCAACAAGCTCCAAGACCAAAAAGGCTTTGGCAAAACGTCGGTTGAAAAGCTCTTTGCGTCCATCGAAGACCGGCGTGAGATCGCACTTGATCGTTTTATTTATGCCCTCGGTATTCGCCATGTTGGTGAAACCACGGCGCGTGATTTGGCGAAGGCTTATCAAACGTTTGAAGCCCTGGAGGATGCAGGGAAGCGGATTGCCGAGCAGCGACCGAGATCGGAGTATAAGCGCTTCATCGCCATTCCCGGTGTCGGGCGAAAGACTGCCGAAAGTGCGATCCAGAAGGCCGTGAAAAACGCTGAAGCTTTGAATAACCTTGCAGCCGTGGGCACGTCTGTCGAGGCGGCCAGCAAGCAGTTGAAAATTGCGCCTGCACGCGCGGCTGCCAGCTTGGGCGATGCATTTGATGACATAAATGCACTTGTTGAGAGCGCAGCCATCGCGCTCGACCAGTTTCCAGGCGATGCGTTTGTTGAGTTCGCCAACCTCGATGGCATTGGAGAAGTTGTCACCGAGGAAATCGCGGAGTTTTTCGCCGAGGATCATAATCAACGTGCCTTGGCTGATCTTCTTGCCCAGGTCCGCGTTGTTCCGTTTGCGGCTCCCCAGACGCTGCAATCAGCAGTGACAGGCAAAACTGTTGTGTTTACCGGAACCCTGGAAACGATGAGCCGCCCTGAAGCGAAGGCCCAAGCTGAGCGTCTTGGTGCCAAAGTGTCTGGGTCAGTTTCCAAGAAGACGGATTATGTGGTGGCTGGTGCTGAAGCCGGTTCGAAGCTTAAGAAGGCTGAGGATTTAGGTGTTGAAGTTTTGAGTGAAGAGGAATGGGCAAGGTTGGTTGCGTCCGGCTGAAGGTTGCCCAGACCCCAGGTGGGATCCATGCGGTTCCGATATCAAATGACACTCCGAACTTAAGATTACGCAGTTGGTTCTGTCGCGCACTTGGCGCAAAGACCGCATAGCTCCAGGGTCATGCCTGACAATTGGAAGCCGGATGAGTCGGCCCAGGTGGTTAAAGCACCCGTCGTTTCAGCGTGTTCAAACTCCGTGACGGTTTTGCATTGGGTGCACACCGCAAAGATAGCGCGTCCTGTATGACCATGGGGGTGACAGTCACAGTCTGCATGGGCGCAGGCGACGAATGCATTGAGTGACTGAAGCTTGTGGGCGAGGCCTTCTTCGATCAGGCGGTTGAGTGCACGATAGACGGTGGGTGGGGCGGTTAAGCCCTCATCCTTTAGTTCGGCGATGATGTCGTACGCACTGACCGGACGGTTGAATGCGCGCAATGTCTCTGCGATGCGCAGTTCTTTTGCGTTGAGCGGACGACTTTTAGTTTTCAGTGGCATTGGTCTGCCTTTGCGAACTCTGTGCCTTTGCCTTCACCTGAATCCCACAAGCGAATGAATCTCTTAACTATATGGGTGCGCAAGCGTTTTTCAGCCAGTTCTTTTCAGCTCGGCTGCTGAGTTGTGGTTCAAGGATCTTTCTTACGCGTGCATGATAGCTATTGAGCCAAGTGCGCTCTGCATCGTCGAGAAGCTCTGCAGAGATCAAGTTTCGATCGAACGGAGCCAAAGTCAACGTCTCGAATCCAAAGGTTGTCCGATTGCCCGGGACGTCGGCTGATATGTCGGTCACCAGGACGAGGTTCTCAAGTCTGATTCCGTAGTGGCCAGCTTTGTAGAAACCAGGTTCGTTCGACAGGATCATTCCAGGCTCCAGGGGCACCATGCCTGCTCGTGAAATCGAGGCCGGTCCTTCATGGACGGACAGGTAGCTGCCAACCCCGTGACCTGTGCCATGGTCATAGTCGAGGCCATCGGCCCAGAGTGCACGGCGGGCGAATGGATCAAGGTCGACCCCACGCGTGCCTTTCGGATACTTCGCAGTCGCGATTGCGATATGACCTTTCAGGACAAGCGTTGTGTGCCGGACCATGTTTGCGGTTGGTGCGCCGATGGCGATGGTCCGCGTGATGTCTGTTGTGCCATCGATGTACTGTGCGCCGGAGTCGATCAGGAACAGCTCGCCCGATTTCAGTTTGCGATTTGTGTCGTTGCTGACGCGGTAGTGGACGATGGCCCCGTTGGCGCCGGACCCCGAGATCGTGTCGAAGCTGATCTCCATGAGCTGTTCTGTTTCGGTGCGAAATGCTTCTAGCTGCTTGACCGCTGAAATTTCGTCGATGCCTGAGGTTGCGTTTGTGTCCAGCCAATGAAGAAAGCGAACGATAGCCGCGCCATCGCGAACGTGCGCTGCACGCGCGCCCTCAATCTCTGATGCGTTCTTTATCGCCTTCGGCAAGGTGCACGGATCGCTCTCGTGAATCGTTCGTTTCGAGGTCAGTGCTCTTTCAAACCTGTAGGGCGTCGTAATCGGATCAAGGCGGACAGTTTTTTCTCCATCACGCAGGGCTTTTAAAGTGGCTGTGAGATCTTGTGGTTTTCGAAGACGCGCAACGGTTTTGAGGTTGTTGCGACTGTCCTTGTTGAGCTTTGTCGGCTCGATGAACAGTTCAGGTTTTGATCGTTGATGGACAATCGCAAATGCCAAGACCACAGGCGTATGTGGAACATCGGACCCGCGGATATTGAACAGCCAGCAGATGCTTTCAGGCTGGGTAAGGATCACAGCGTCCTGGCGTGAGGCCTTAAGTGTTTGTTGCAGGTCGTCGATTTTTTCGGCCGCGTGGCGACCGGCGACGTCATTGGGATGGAGACGGACGAGGCCGTCTGGTGCAGGCGGGCGGTGCTCGCCCCAAAGCTTGTCGATTAGGTTTGCTCGAAGCGGCTTCAGTTTTATCGCGTTGGCTGCCAGCTTGGTCTTCAGGTCAGTGACTTGCCGGACGGTCCATAGTGCTGGGTCGAAGCCCACGATCTCTCCTGCTTCCAGGTTTTCTGTCAGCCAAGTGGCGAGTGCTCCTGGTTTTAAGGCCTCGATGCCAAACGACTTATCATCGACTTCCATGCTCGCCTGGATGGTGTAACGCCCGTCGACGAAAACGGCAGCGGTATTGTGAGTGACGGCCGCGTGGCCGGCTGAACCAGAAAAGCCTGTTAGCCAATGCAGGCGTTCGGCGCAGGTTGGAACGTACTCACCTTGATGCTCGTCGGCGCGGGGCACGATGTAAGCCGAGATCCGTTGGCGAATGAGTTCGGAGCGCAAGCTGGCGACCCGTTCTTTGGCGAGCTGTGGGGCTGCGACCGTATCGAATGATTGAAACATGGTCGTTTCGATACGGCGAGGCCTTCACTGATGCAATGCGTTTTCCAGCTATGCGTGAACTTCGAGGCTGGGTTGCAGGGTTTTCGTTGGTGGTTTGGAGTGTGGACCCTTATGTTCGATAATACCGAACAAGAGATATAACGGCCATCCAGCGTTCGGAGATCAAGAGGAGAGATGTCATGAGCACCTTCCATCTGACTGTTCCAAACACAGCCGCGGCTGCTTCTGCATTGGTGCGTGTAAATCGCGCGATTATTGATTCCGCTCATCGTTTTGCGGCAAGATTGATTGCTGCACGTTCGGCTCAAATCGAGCCGCGTGTCGCTGAGATCGTGAGACGTGTTTCTGACGAACGTTTGTCAGAGGCAGGTTGGAGTGAGGCAGATATTGCGCACCTCCGTACTCTCGGAAAAGAAGTTTGATCGACGCTCGATCGGTCGCCCAAGGCGGTGTGCGTTTCTATGGTCGGTCAGGACGTTTGATGAAAGTGAGCGTTGACCATCCATCAATGCGTCGATGTTGGCGAAGGACAAATCCACACGCCCGATAAGCGGCGATCACAGATGGTGCCTGGGGGATGAGGATGCCTGAAAGGATGAGATGCCCCCGGGCCTTTGTGATCGCTGCAATGTCCTTCGCAATTTCGATGAGTGGACCCGCCAGGATGTTTGCGATCACAAGATCGAATTGACCATTCGCGCACAGGCGAGGGTCGGAAGCGCCGTTTGCACGATAGACTCGGATCTGTTGGCCAACACCGTTGTGGTGCGCATTTTCGCGTGCGATCACGCAGGACTGTGCATCGATGTCGGTGGCAATGATGTCCGCATCTGGCCAGCACTTCGCCAAGGCAATGGCGAGGACGCCTGATCCACAACCCAAGTCTAGAACTCTTGCATGTGACCGAGGCGTTTGCTGTGTGAGTTGGTCGATTGCGGTCAGGCAACCGTAAGTGGTTGCGTGGTGTGCTGTGCCGAAAGCTTCCCCGGCCTCGATTTCAACGCGGTAGTACGGACGACCAACGCGGTTCCGATCATGACTGCCATGGACGGTGAAACGACCCGCTCGGACGGGTGGGAGAGCTGCCTGAGAGATCGCGACCCAGTTTAGGTCGGGTACAGTCTGGGTCGTCAATTCAGGGATGGTGGTGTCAAGGAGCAGCGCAATTTGCGCGCGGAGGTCTGAAGCTGCAGGTGGGTCTGTGTAGTAAGCATCGATGCGCCAATCCGGTGGGGCATCGGTGTTGGGTTCCTCAAAGATTGTGAGTGCATCGGGGGCAGGATCAACAAGATCTTGTAGTGCGCCGGCAATTCTGCGGGCGAGATTACGGTCGTGTGTGAAGAGGCTCAGGGTCGTGGCTGAGGTCATTGAAGGGATGTTGAACCTGATTTGGAGAGGTGAGAGTGGGCTCGGCTGGTTCGCGTTTGAATTGCGGGCCTGTATGGTGGTTTGCCAGGTCGGGGTCTTGACCTGGTCGCGTGCTGACTAGCTCGTGTATGGCTTTTAGATCCACTGAGCCCGGCGTTGTGAGCTAGACTGCGCTCTCAAGGTGGTGTTTTGCCGTTGTCTTGGCATCTGGTTGAAACCCCAATGCTGACCGCGCTGCTTCTATCGTTGTTGCTTCGATTTCCTCACCTTCGCTGTCTTCCATATCGGGAAGCTCGTCTAGGAAAACATCCCACATCGCATCGAGGTGCTCCGCTGCTTCACGTGGCGGGAGCGTTTTCAAGGTGCCGTCTGGTTCCTCGGTGACGATTCCATCGGCCAGAAGTCGGCTTAAAGCATCTTCGAGGTCAAAATCGAGTTCAACGCCAAAGGCTGTTGCGAGGTATTTCTCTATGGCTCGGTCAATGTCTGCCAAATCGGAGCGGTTGGCGGGTGCTTTTGCGAGGACGGAGTACAGAAGAATTTCCTCTTTCACGTCTTCTTCGGCAGCCCGGTCGACCAGTTTGATCATCACGCCGCGGTTGTCAGCCATGGAGTGGAAATAGAGATTTTGCGCCATGATCACCATATAGCGCTGCTTGGTGTTCACGAAGTTCATGACCTGGCGGAACAGGGCGGCAGCTAGTCCCCCAATCAGCGTGATTGCGGCAATTGGATTGACAAGCGCTGCGCCTAATTTTCCGACTGCAGCGAAAATACTGACACCTAAGCCAACGGCACTGCCGCCACCAAGTTTGATTTTGTCAAATAGGCGATATTTTACGACGGTGTTTGGGAAGACCATCTCGACGTCGGAACGTGGGATGTTTTTGAACAACTTCATATAGATGTTGTCTTCGGAGACGTCAGCGGGAATGTGCGCTCGCTGCTTCTTGACCTTTTTCTCGGCTGCCTTCCTCGGGATGTTTTCGGCTTCCATCAGTTCCTGAACGGCGACTTCTTTCGGCTTCATTTTGAAAAGCAGAAACAGGCGTTTGTAGATTGGAACGTCGAACTCTTCTTTGAGGAAGAACTTCTGGAAACGTCGCCGATGATCTTTTCTGGACGAGGCGCCTCGATAGTAGATCATCGATTCTTCAAAGGCGTTGAAGTCGACATGTAGGTCGAGCCCATAGTGGGTGTCAGCCGATAGAATCTCTTCAACTTGTTCTGAGGAGATCTGCTCGTAGTTGGCCTGGGTCAGGATCGAATGCATCTCGTCGATCATTTCACCCTGCATTCTGGTCAACTCGGCGCTGGTGAATTGCCGCGTCATCAAGAGGTCGGAATCCGGGCTGAATGGCTCGTAGGTCTGTTCAAGCTCTAGCAGGCGCGCCCCATAACGCTGATGGCGCCAATAATCCAGATAACGGAAGAAGCGACGCGCGGTTTTGGCTTCGCCGCTTGGCCAGGCTTTTGATTTGGTCAGGCGATCCATCAGTGCAAACCGGGTTACCGGAATAAACTTTTCCAGGGGGCGCACATTGTCTGGAGGCAACAAATCAGGGCCGTCCAGACCGTCTGCCACTTTCTTAAACTTCTGGCTGCGGGGTGGTTTTGCAACCCCGTCAGCAGCCGGATTGGGCGCGCTGTTTGGCTGCATAGTCGACATTGGCGTGATTTCGGAAATGCTCGCAGTCCGGTGATCGACTGAACTCATGTGTACTTCCCTCCCACCTGCCTGACCTGGTGGCTTTCGCGGTTTGTTCTTGGTTCGGCGGTGTTAAAGCCGCCATCAGTTGCGAAATAGGCCTGTAGTGCCGACAGGCCGCACTTCAAGCTCGGTTATGTCAAGCATAAACCCGTCCCGAAGATCGTCATAGCGCAAGAAAGGATCGTCATTTTGACCATAAGGCGGATGGCGTGCCTTACGCGCATCTGACCTCCGCCTTTTGCAGGTTTTCGGGGTATCCCACCGGCTAGGTGGCGTGTGGACCTAGCTTGGTTTTTGATACTGACAACCAGTCTTGGGCTTGATTTATGACCTGTTTGTGCATTTCCCGGTCGGTGTAAAAACACTGATCATTTTGCTGTTTCACACCGATTTATGACGAAACTGTCGACAACCTGGCATGTTCACGGTTGCGGTCACAGTCGTGCCAAGGTTGAATTCAAGACGAGATAACTGGAGCAGGGTCCGGACGGCCATAATGCTCGTCCGTGATGTGGCGTTGTTAAGCGCGTAGTCTAACAGGTACGACGCCTACACGTCTGCGGTATGCTCCAGGACTTGGCCGGGGTTGGGGGATGATTGTGCGGGGCACTGCTTTTTTGGCTGTCTTCATGCGTGCGACCAGATTGGTTTGGCCGCGTGGGTTTATTCTTGTGCTCGGCGCTGCACTTGTTCTTCCACTCGTTACGAGTTTGTCGGCTCAACCCGATACGCATATCACCATGCCCTATACCTGCCACTGGGAGGGCAGTCGGCCCGTATTGACGCCAGGGCCAACGACCTCTCACGCCATCACAGGGCAGCGAAGTCAGAAGCCTTACACAGTCTGTTTTCGCATGGGCGCGCGCGACTGCGTGAGCATGAACGTGCACGCTTTTGACGTGCAGTGCTCTGGTCGCCCTGTGCCCTGGTATGTTCTAGCTCGTCAAATCCAGGGTTTTCGGAGTGGAGATTCCTGGATCAATGGTTCGGTTTTGCATTTCGTGCGGGCTGACCAACGGGTGGCGGTTGCAACGACCGATGCGGCGCGTCGTGATGTGAAGGGATTTGCGTTGCCGCAAGGGTTTGCACCCATTGATGCGTTGGGTGTCCGTCTGGCCTCACAACCCTCGCTTAGGCAGAGAACTGCATTGAATGGTGATGAAGCATCTGCAAGTCGCGCTGTGGCGGTTTATGCGCCAGGTCCTGCCTCCCCCGAAAGCTGGTCTACCGTTGTTTCGGCTCTGCCGCTGGATATTGCCGAACCGACAGTTGCACCGTCGGTTAGGCCGACACCTGTTGTTGAAGCCTCTCATGACATTCAGCCGGCCTCGATGATGGCCGAAATGCTAATCGGCGTTACCGCACTTCTGGCCATTATGGCTGCCCTGCTGACTTGGAAGCTGGCGGGGAACAGCGGTTCGTTGTCTGCTGGTATGGCGGGCTCCGTTCCCCGATGGATGCGATCCGGCTTGGCTCAAAAGCTTGGTGTCCGGCTTTGGAGCGACAGGCTGTCAGGGCTGATGTCTGGCGGGCTTAATCAGGGTGATCGAGACGCGCGTTTCAGCGCTCGTTTTCAAAAAGCAAAAGGGATCTGGCGAAGCCTATCGTCAGTTGTGTCCTGGGTCGTGAAGGGCCCTAACTTTCCCGATGATGGGCAGGTTTCGGGGCTTGGTGGGCGGTCGGAAGCGGCGGCACTTGCTGGTGGTTTGAAAGCCGTTGAGCGTGTGATGGACAAAACGCAAGATGCGGTTGATCGACTGAATCCACGAAGCCCGCTTTGCGAGACCTTGCAGGGCGAGATCAAAACCGTTCGCCAACGCTTCAACGTCACACATTTCATGGCGCAGGATGAAGACCATGACCCAGCGTCACGCGCGCGTCGCCGGGCTGTCATGATGCGTGCTGCGATCAGAGATCTTGAACGCATTCAAAAGATCGCACGTAGTGCGGCCTCTGGTGATTATGGTTCACCTGCCACCGGAAAGAGTAGCTCTAACCCGTTGCTGGACGAGACGGGCGCGCTAGCGATGCCGGAAACTTTTGCGGAGGCCTACCGGGTTCTCGGGGTGACCTCCAGCGTGGATGATCGTGCGCTGAAAAAGGTCGTCGATGCGTTGCGCATGAGCTGGCACCCTGACCTATCGGTGGATGAGACAGACCGTCTTGTGCGCGAAGAACGCATCAAGCAGATCAATCTCGCGTGGGATCTCATCAAAAGTCACCATACGCACCAAGGGCAACGCAGTGAGCGAGCATCCGAACACAATACTGATGTTGTGCAGCCAGCTGCGTAATTTGATTTTGTTGAGTTCAATGTCGTTCTACGAAAGCGTCGACGACGCGTTTCTGGCCGGACTTTTCGAAGTCGATTGTCAGTTTGTTGCCTTCGACTTCAGCGATGCGCCCGTATCCGAATTTCTGATGGAATACGCGCTCGCCGACTGAATACTCAGATGTTGACGTGGATGATGCCACCAGCTCCCCCTCTATGGTGACGGGGGCGGTGCGTCGCGCAGATTTCGTTGGCGACGACTTCATCTTTCTTGGTTCGCTGTTTGTAGCAGATGATGTGTTGGACCAACGTTCCTGCGCACGCGCCCAGCCTGGTGTATTGTATGTCGTCTCAGCGGAATCAGACTGGGTCGCATCAAAGCGGCTCTGGCCGTAGGGATTGCTACGCCCAAAGTTCCCGCCGCCGCTGTCGCCGTACATGGTCCCGAAGTTTTGGTAGGCACCGCCAAACGGGCTCGTTGCCTCAATCACTTCGACATGGGCTTCCGGCAACTCGTCGATGAAGCGCGAGGGAATTGCTGATTGGTAGAGGCCGCGATTTCGACGGTTCTGCGCGAAAGAAATGTGTGCGTTTAGCTTTGCGCGCGTGACACCGACGTAGGCCAACCTTCGTTCTTCTTCGAGACCGGCCTGGCCGCTTTCATCGAGCGTGCGTTGGGAAGGGAAGAGACCTTCCTCCCAGCCGGGTAAGAACACGGTGTCGAATTCGAGGCCCTTAGCAGCGTGCAGGGTCATGAGGGAAACCCGATCGCCGTCGTTGCCTTGGTCGACGTCCATGACGAGAGACACGTGTTCCAGGAATCCTTGTAGGTTTTCGAAATCGTGCATGAAGCGCACGAGTTCTTTCAGGTTTTCCAGACGAGAGGCAGCTTGCGGGGAGCGGTCGGCCTGCCACATCGCGGTGTAGCCGCTTTCGTCCAGGATCAGCTCAGCAAGTTCAGTATGGCGGAGCGTATCGATTTGTGCGCGCCAACGCTCAAAATCGGAAACGAGATTTGTGAGTGATTTGCGCGCCTTGCCGGAGATCTCCTCGGTTTCAACGATTTGTCTGGCGGCTTGGTAGACCGGGATGCCCTTTGCGCGGGCGAAGGCGCGGACCTTTTTGACAGACGTGTCCCCGATGCCGCGTTTGGGCGTGTTGACGATGCGCTCAAACTTCAAGTCATTCGAAGGGTTGAGGGTGATCTCAAGGTAGGCGATGGCGTCTTTGATTTCCGCGCGTTCATAGAATCGCGGTCCACCGAT
Source organism: Pseudomonadota bacterium (assembly GCA_039819885.1). Classification (GTDB taxonomy): domain Bacteria; phylum Pseudomonadota; class Alphaproteobacteria; order Rhizobiales; family Hyphomicrobiaceae; genus JBCBRD01. Next base: position 2,602 of record JBCBRD010000036.1, on the reverse strand, counting down.
CACGCGGTACGGGACGCCGGTTGTGATAAGGCGATCTTCCAGAACCCGCATTTGGTATGAGGCGCGGACGAGGATCGCGATGTCGTTCAGGTGAACTCCGTCGCGTTGTTTGTTTTCAATTGCGTCGATGAGTGTGCGGGCTTCTTCCTCGTCGTCCCAATGTCCTGAAACGGCGACCTTTTCACCTAACTCACCGTCGGTAAAAAGCGTCTTGCCGAGGCGGCTCTCGTTGGCGGCGATCAAGCCAGCGGCGGCTCCTAGGATGTGTCCGGTTGAGCGATAGTTACGCTCCAGCCGAATGACGGTTGCGCCAGGGAAATCCGTGTCGAAACGCAGGATGTTGTCGACCTCAGCGCCGCGCCAGCCGTAGATTGACTGGTCATCGTCACCAACGCAGCAGACGTTCGGTGATCCCTGCGCAAGAAGGCGGAGCCACATATACTGCGCGACGTTCGTGTCTTGATACTCATCAACGAGGATGTAGCGGAAGCGGCGGTGGTAGTCCGCCAAGACGTCCGGGTGGGTGAGGAAGATCCGCAGCGTTTCCAGCAGTAGGTCGCCGAAATCGCAGGCGTTGAGATCTTTCAGACGGCTTTGATAGGCAGCATATAGTTTAGCGCCCTTGCCGCCGCCAAAAACGAAGGCTTCGTTCTTTGGAACCTTGTCCGGTGTAAGCCCTTTGTTCTTCCAGCTGTCGATGAGGCTGGCGAGTTGACGGGCTGGCCAGCGGTCTTTGTCGAGGCCTTCGGCTTCGATGACTTGCTTGAGAAGTCTGATTTGGTCATCAGTATCGAGGATCGTGAAGCCAGACTTCAGCCCAGCGAGTTCTGCATGGCGCCGCAAGATTTTAACGCCGATGGCGTGGAACGTGCCAAGCCATGGCATGCCTTCGACGGCGCTACCGACCAGTGCGCCGATACGTTCTTTCATCTCGCGTGCGGCTTTATTGGTGAACGTGACGGCGAGAATGCTGCCAGGGCGGCAACTGTTGGTTGCCAGGATGTGGGCGATACGCGTGGTTAGGACGCGGGTTTTGCCCGTGCCGGCTCCGGCGAGGACGAGGACTGGGCCGTCGAGTGTTTCAACCGCTTTGCGTTGTTCGGGGTTCAGGCCGTTGAGGTAGTCGGCGGGCTCGATCGACGGCGATTGTCCGCCGCGGGCTGAGGCTAGAGCCCTCTCAGATATTGATCCGCCCGGGGAGGTGTTTGCCACAGTGGGCTTGGTTAATGCGGTTGGTTGGAACGGTGCATCGTCGATCACTTCATCGGCATCGAATGCTGCATCGGCATGTGGTGCGTCTTGGTCGGCGAGCTGTTCGGCGGCAGCGTCAACCTCACGCGCGATATCGGCTTCGTAGGCGTCGATTGGTGGAACGTCAGACGAAGTGGTGTCCAGAGGCGGCAAATCGAACGGGATGTCGTCGTTGCTGTCTTCAAGAGAGGTCGCTTGCGATCCGAGATGGTCGGACTGTGTTTCCGGGCCCGCCTCAGTCTTGGTGGGGACTGGCTTAGTGGGTAATGATTTGGCGGTGCTTGGGGGATCGAAAGGAGCGTCGGCAAACAGGTCTCCGGCCGCGGGCGGTGCGGGCCTTGCGGATTGCTCGATGTTCTTCAAATGTTTTCGATTCTGAGCCATGTATATTCGAGTATAGCAGGGATCGTGATCGGGCAACGGGGCAGAGAGATTGCGTCCACAACCGGTGTGGATCTTGCGCCTCCAAGGCTCACGTTACCCAGTAAGTTCGGCGATTTGCTGATCACTAGCGCTTGAAGCAAACAAGAGTTCATGCGGTTGCGCATGGTTATTTGTTCAGCAACCATAGTGGCCTGCCTGTGAAACTGGCAGATCACCCTTCGAACGGTTATCTTGCCGCAGCTTCGGGCCTGGGTTAACAGGGCGCCAACGCTGATGTTGCAGTGCGACGAAGACCGCTGACCAACGCCGCGAGACCGATACGGGTTCCGAATACTGACGGAGCCAAAGATCCTGACCGTAAGGACAATCCGCATGAACGCATTCGATGCCGCGCCGGGCGCAAACGCCAACGCAAAAATTGAGCACGACGGAAAAACGACGGAGATGCCCGTACGTTCAGGCACAGTTGGGCCGGATGTGATCGATGTTGGCAAGCTCTACAAGGAAACTGGATGTTTCACTTACGATCCAGGTTTCACTTCAACGGCGAACTGCTCGTCAAAGATTACCTACATCGATGGTGATAAGGGTGTGCTGCTGCATCGTGGCTACCCCATCGATCAACTCGCTGACAATGCAAGCTTCTTAGAGCTTTGTTATCTGCTCTTGCACAACAAGCTGCCGACTGCCGACGAATTTTCGACATTTGATCGGACGATCACGCGCCACACAATGGTGCATGAACAGATGACACGGTTCTTCACCGGTTTCAGACGTGATGCTCACCCGATGGCCATCATGTGCGGCACGGTTGGTGCACTGTCGGCTTTCTATCATGACTCAACCGATATCAATGATCCCGAGCAGCGTACGATTGCGGCGAACCGCATGATCGCCAAAATGCCGACAATCGCGGCGATGGCGTACAAGTATTCGATTGGGCAGCCGTTCATCTATCCGCGCAATG
>JBCBRD010000035.1:0-20691 GCA_039819885.1 Pseudomonadota bacterium | reverse complement strand
CTTGCGCCTGGTCAAGGCCGCTACCAATAAGGTCGGTTAGGTCCTCTACGACTGCTCTTGTGATGTTTGGAATATCGAGGTTCCGGACCGTTTCGAGGTCGTGCCAGTCGATGTCCTGGAGTTCTTCATCGGGAGGTGGCACTTGGTCGGCGATGCCATCGGTTGTTGTGAAGAAGAACCGTGTATCAAAGCGTCTTGGGCGGCCTGGCGGGGTGATGGCGCGCGCAAAAAACCGGAGTGTGTCGAGCTTTGGTAGAACACCATAGCCGTAATACGCGCTCCAGGGTGCTGGATTTCCGCTACCGTCAGTTGCAATTGCGGTAACCTGCGAAGTTTGCTCCGGCGGGGAGATGACTGGTGCGCCGACGCTTGTGGACCGCTCACCCACAAGCACACCCGTTTCCTCATAGGTCTCGCGTATTGCGGCCATCGCCAGGGCTCTGGCACGTGCCAGAGATGGTGCGCCCTTCATGTCGACAAGCAGCTTTTTCTGATCGGCCTCATGTAGTTCGGTGGCTGCAGGTGGCGTGCGATCGCTTTTCTCGCATCGCCCGCCGGGGAAGACGTACTTGTTCGGCATAAACGTCAGATCTGGCCGACGGCGCCCCATGAGAATGCGCGGTATCGACGAGGCCGTGTCGATAATGATGAGAGTTGCCGCATCTTTAGGGCGCAGGGGCGGTTGGCTACTTGGGTTGAGGGGGGCTCTCGTGTCTGCCATTCAGGTTCCCCCTCGCGTTGTCGAAAAGCGCCACAACCCATTCGGTGACCCAGACAGTCATTGTCTGATATGAACATGACGCAGCTGTTAGGCCGTCTGGTCTGCCATCTCAGCGTCTTCATCTTTGCCTGCGAACCCATGCATGCGGTTTGCCCACTGGATGCCGATCAGTGTTCCTTTAATCGGGGGCAGTAGCGAAAGGCTCATAACCAAGATTAGTGGAACCCAGATGGCGGCGTGCACCCAGCTCGGTGGTGCCCAAGTGTCCTCAACGGCCAGTATCCCGGCACCGATGATGTGGCAAACGATCAGGATTGTGAAGTAGGGCGGTGCATCGTCAGCGCGTTGGTGGTGTAGCTCTTCTGAGCAGTTTGAGCAGGTGTCGGCCACTTTCAGATAGCTGGTGTACAACGGGCCTTTTCCACAAGACGGACAACGCCCCTTTGCGCCATTCCACATGGCTGATCCGACAGAGCGGTCTTCGGCAACGCTTAAGGTTGTGTTGGATGATATTTCAATGGCCACTGATGAACCTCATGGGTTGTGCCTCTGATCGTCTGTGGTCTTCTAGCATTGAACCGGAGTTTTGGGCACCGCAGTGGGATCAACGGCCGCGCCTGCCGCGGAATTCGCTACGTCTGTTTTGTCCGCGTCGCGTATTTTTCAGGAAGCGCATCGACTTCACAGCTGACATTTTGATTTTCCGCGGCTCGCTGAGCATCTCAAATCTCAAGGCGCCAGCACTTGGGATGGCTTCGACGAGACGGACATCGACTGTGTCGCCGAGCGTGAAGGCCAGGCCGGAGCGTTCGCCCACTAACGCATGTGCCTCTTCCAAGTAGTGAAAATAGTCATCGCCTAGGCTTGAGATCGGGATAAAGCCGTCAGCCCCCGTATCGGTTAGTTTCACAAACAACCCAGATCTTGTGACGCCAGCAATTCGGCCCTTGAACTTTGCACCCACGCGATCTGCAAGGTGGGCAGAGATCAATCGGTCCACGGTTTCACGTTCAGCTGCCATGGCGCGGCGCTCGGCTTCGGAGATCGATTTGGCCACGTCGGCGAGATGGGATTTCACCTCGACTGCTGGCGTAGTTTTTGTGTCTATGCCCAGACCGTCATCGCCGAAACTCAATGCGCCGATCAATGCGCGATGGACGAGCAGATCTGCGTAACGCCGGATGGGAGACGTGAAATGCGCATAGCGCCGGAGGTTGAGGCCGAAGTGCCCGATGTTCTCAGGGGTGTATTCGGCTTGTGATTGAGAGCGCAGGATGACCTCGTTGATCAGCTCTGGCGCTGGCAGCGATTTTGCCTTTTCGAGGATCACGTTGAAGGCTTTGGGCTTCAACTGCCCTTCAGGCGGAACCTGGAGATCAAGGGTTTCCAAGAACTCGCGCAGGCTCTTGAGTTTTTCTTTTGAGGGTTTGTCATGCACGCGGTAGACGACGGGCGCGTGCTTCTTTTCCAACTCTTCAGCGGCCGCGACGTTGGCCTGGATCATAAACTCTTCGATGAGTTTGTGAGCATCGAGCCGTTCGGGAATATAAACGTCCGCCACGCGGCCATCTTCACCCAGGCGCAATTTCCGCTCGGGTAGGTCGAGGTCCAACGGCGCACGCGCGTCCCGGGCCTTTTTCAGAATGCGGTAGGCGTGCCAAAGCGGCATGAGTGCTGTGTCATGAACTGGCATGCAGATGGCATCAGGATTGCCATTAAAAGCGGTTTGAGCCTCAGCGTATGAGAGCTTGATGGCCGATCGCATCATTGCCCGCATGAACGTGTGGCCCAGCTTGTGGCCGTCGCGGTCATAGACAATGCGGACAGCGAGGCAAGCTCTGTCTTCACCTTCTTTCAGTGAGCACAGATTGTTCGAAATGCGCTCTGGCAACATTGGGACAACGCGGTCTGGGAAGTAGACTGAGTTGCCGCGTTTTTCTGCTTCGCGGTCTAGTTTGGTGCCAGGCCGAACGTAGTGAGCGACATCAGCGATGGCGATGATAATTGCTATGCCGTTGGGGTTTTTGGGATCGTCATCGACTTCGGCGTAGACGGCATCATCGTGGTCACGGGCATCGGGTGGGTCGATGGTGATTAGTGGGAGGCCGGTGAGGTCGGTTCGGTTTTCGCGCGTGGGTGGTTGAAGTGTTTCGACTTCGTTCAAAACCCTTTCGGGAAATTCGTCCGGCAACCCGTGGGTGTGAATGGCAATGAGGCTGATTTGTCGTTGATCGTCTGGATTGCCCAGGGCTTGGATAATCTTGGCCTGAGGGACATGCTGTCTTCCAGACTTGGCCAGTTCAAAGCGAACAAGGTCACCGTCGACTGCGGCGCCCGTGTCGGATTTCTGGACCGCGTATTCGCGCAGGTTCTTGCGGTCAACGGGTTCGATGATGCCGCCCGGGCGGTCTGTGTGTGTGCGATAGACACCCAACAGTGTGCGGGCCTCTCGGGATAAGCGGCGGATGGCTTCGCCGGTAAATGCCACCGATGGCGGTGCGTCGAGCGTTGTGTCGGCTTGGAGTGGTGGGGCGTCGTTTTCTGCCTTTACGCTAGGGAGAGCCGCCGCTTCATCTTGCGTTTGTTCGGCTGGCTCAGCTTCAATGGTGGTGATGCGTGCTAGGACACGGTCGCCGACACCAAACTTGGCTGTGCGTTCGCGGCTTGGGCGGTTGGCGTCACCTGCAGCCATGCGAATAATCGGGCGTTCGCCCTCGCTATCATTCCAGACGGTGGGGCGGGCGAGAAGGTCGCCCTCATCGTCGGTATCGAAGACCTCAAGGACTGCTACAGGCGGGAGGCCCCCCTTGCGGCGCAAGTCCTTTGGTGTGCCTGCCAAGAGATCATTTTCCGCCATTTCAGCTAAGACACGTTTCAATGCGATCCGTGCGCCACCCTTTAAACCGAAGGCACGGGAGATCTCGCGCTTTCCGACTTTGCCGGTGGCTTGCGAGATGAACCTGAGGATCTGCTCGCGTGTTGGTAGTGATCCATCGGGAGGTCGTTCGTTGGGGCCGAGCCCTGCACCGCGGCCGGCCTTTTTCGTTTGTGTCTCGCCGGCGCGCGACTTGGCGTTGGATGTTTTGTTTGGTTTTCGGGGCACGATCAGGAGCCGGTTCTAAGCATCGGCATCGGCGTCGCTCGTTTCGATGGTCGACTTTTTGGCCGTGGCTTTGGATTTAGTCGCTGCTTTTTTCGCTGGTTTCTTTGCCGCTGGTTTCTTTGCCGCTGCTTTCTTAGTTGCTGCCTTTTTTGCAGGCTTTTTGGCGGCGGTTTTCTTTGCAGCTTTTTTGGCAGGCTTCTTCTTACCGCCTTTAGCCGCCCGCTCTGCCAGAAGCGCTATCGCTTCTTCCACTGATACGTCTGTTGGCTCTTTGCCCTTTGGGATCGTGGCATTGATCTTGTTGTGGTTGACATAGGGGCCATATCGACCTTCCAGCACTTCGATCTTGCCGCCGCCATCTGGGTGTTCGCCCAGATCTTTCAGAACAGTTGCCTTGGGGCGACCAAAGCGGCCTTTGCCGCCGCCTGCTAGCTTTTCAGCGATGACCGTCACGGCGCGGTTGATGCCGATGGTGAAGACGTCTTCGATGCTTTCAACGTTGGCGTACGTTTTGTCGTGAAGGACGAACGGGCCATAGCGGCCGAGGCCTGCGGAGATGGTTTTTCCGGTCTCGGGGTGAACGCCAACTTCGCGCGGTAGTGACAGCAACTTGAGCGCGTACTCCAGGTCGACATTGCCTGCGTCGATACCCTTGGGGATGCTTGAGCGCTTTGGTTTGTTGTCTTTTGAGCCCTCGCCAAGCTGGAGATATGTTCCAAACCGGCCGCTGCGGAGTGTGACGGCTTCGCCTGATTCTGGATCGGTGCCTAGCACAGTGCCATCGACGCCTGCGGCTTGTGCCTCGTCGTCGGATTGGGAAAGCTGGCGTGTGTAGCGGCACTCAGGATAGTTGCCGCAACCGATGAATGCGCCGAACTTTCCAGAGATCTTGAGGGAAAGCTGCCCGGTTTTACAGTTTGGGCAACTGCGCGAGTCCGTCCCATCTTCACGCGGTGGGAAGACGTGCGGGCCGAGCATTTCATTCAACGCATCAAGGACTTCGGTGACGCGCAGGTCTTTGATCTCATCGACCGCGCCAGTGAAGTCGCGCCAGAATTCGCGCAAGACGTCTTTCCATTCGAGCTTGTTGTCGGAAATCAAATCCAGCTTGTCTTCCAAGCCGGCAGTGAAATCGTACTCGACATAACGATTGAAGAAGCTTTCCAGGAACGCAATGACCAAGCGGCCCTTATCCTCAGGAACAAGTTGCTTTTTATCGGCAACGACATAGTCGCGGTCACGGAGTACTGCGAGTGTTGCCGCATAGGTTGATGGGCGGCCGATGCCGAGCTCTTCCATGCGCTTCACGAGGGTCGCCTCGGTGTAGCGCGGAGGGGGTTGGGTGAAGTGCTGGTTGGCATCCACGCCCGCGTCTTTCATCGCATCGCCTGCTTTGAGCGGCGGTAGGCGGCGGGTGTCTTCGTCGTCGTCGTCGTCCTTGCCTTCCTCGTAGAGCTTGAGGAAGCCCTCAAATGTTACGACGGTGCCGTTGGCACGCATGCCATAGGTTTTTCCGTCTTTGCCGGGGACGTCGATTTCGGCGGCTGTCTGCTCAAGTTCTGCCGATGCCATCTGGCTGGCGAGCGTGCGCTTCCAGATTAGGGCGTAGAGTGCGGCTTGGTCTTTATCGAGTTTTTTGGCGATGTCCTGTGGACGTCTTGAGATGTCGGTTGGGCGGACGGCTTCGTGCGCTTCTTGTGCGTTCTTGGCCTTGGTTTTGTATTCGCGAATGAAGGGCGCGACGTATTTCACGTCGTACTCGCGTGCGATTTGGCTACGGACCTCTTTAACGGCCTCGGGAACAATCTGCACGCCGTCTGTCCGCATGTAGGTGATGAGGCCAACGGTTTCACCGCCGATGTCGACACCTTCATAGAGCTTCTGAGCGACATTCATCGTCTGCTTTGCCGAGAAGTTCAGTTTTCTGGAGGCTTCTTGCTGCAAAGTCGAGGTTGTGAAGGGCGCGAACGGATTGCGCTTTGTGGCTTTCTTATCGACCGACTTGATCGTGTAGGTGCCGCCTTCAATGGCCGCCTTGATGGCGTTCGCCGAAGTCGCATCTTTGATGTCGAGTTTTTGGAGTTTCTTGCCTTCGATCGCTACCAGCCGGCTCCGGACGTCATCGCCACCGGCCGTTTTCAATGCAGCTTCAATTGACCAATACTCTTCGCTATTGAACCGTTCGATTTCGGCTTCGCGGTCGCAGATCAGGCGCAACGCTACCGACTGGACGCGGCCTGCGGACCTAGCACCTGGAAGCTTGCGCCAGAGAACCGGTGAGAGTGTAAAGCCGACAAGGTAGTCCAGCGCGCGTCTGGCCAGATAAGCCGATACGAGTGGTGTATCGATCTCCCGTGGCTCGGCCAGTGCCGATAAAATCGCCTGTTTGGTCACCGCGTTGAAGGCAACGCGCTCGACAGGCACGCCTTTCTTAAGCGCACGGCGCTTTTCCAGAACCTGAAGGATGTGCCATGAGATCGCTTCGCCTTCCCTATCAGGGTCGGTGGCGAGGATCAGTTTGTCGGCACCCTTCACCGCATCGGTGATGTCCTTGAGCACTTTTTGAGACTTGCTATCTGTGTCCCAATGCATCTCAAAGTCATTGTCCGGTTCGACCGACCCATTTTTGGACGGCAGATCACGGACGTGGCCGAACGATGCCAGTACCTTGTAGCTTGAGCCGAGGTACTTGTTGATTGTTTTTGCCTTGGCGGCGGATTCCACAATGACGACGTTCATTTCCGTCTTTCGTTGTCATGTCTGTTGGATCATCAAGTCGCAGCACCATCTCGGCCCCACTCCTGAAACATACGAGGGTGGAAGGCTTTGAGATTTATGTGGCGACTGATCGTTGGTCTTGATGGGTTGCCAGACTTTATGAGCACCAACGTGTCCGCGGACACTTAGCTGCGTTTCTAGGCAATGATCGTCTCTAGCTGATGGTCACCGCTAACCGGTGATTTGCCCCTCTTGGTCTTCAAATGAGAATGCGTCAGCACTATCCGACTGCGTTGCGGGAAAACATGGTGGATTGCCTACCCGGTGTCAAACGACCCGTGAATTTGCCGGAACCTCTGGGGAAATCTCTTGGTATTGCAACCTGCGGTGCAATATTATATTTTATGCAACCTTAAGGCATGTTGCGACGTGTGCATTTTGTATTTTTGGCGGGGGCGCTTGTGAAATGACAGATCCTAGAAATGATAATCCTCTCAGTCTGGAAGGGGCGGACATGTCGGCCCATGATAAGCTGAATTACATCATGGACCTAACGCTTGAACTGCAGCAGATGGCATCACGGGCTGGTTATGGTGAGATTGCGACGTTGCTGCTGCAAGCCTATCAACGCGGTGACGCCTTGAAAAATTCTCCGCCGAGCGTCGATGAGCGTGTTGGATGATTTGGTGGTGCAAATTTAAACTGATGGTTCGTGCCGCTCGCCTTAAGCATGTTCACTTTTGCGGAACATGATCTAGCTGCTCTTCGATGACACCATGTTTGCGCCGTGGTGTTCGATTGTTCCAGCAAGATCAAGTTCGAGAATAATGGTTCGTACCTGACGGGCGGGCAGTTGGGTCGCTCGGACAATCTCATCGATTTCTATAGGCGCGGGGCCGATAGCCTGTTCGACGGCCTTCACAGCCTCTTCCGTTGTCATGGATGGGCGCACGTTTAAGTCGTTCGAGGCTGCGGGGGTTGGTGATGTCGGCTTGGTCTGTCCATTTTCGATTTCTGAGTTCGCAGGCTGTGCTTGGAGGTCGGCAGGTGCATCGAATGACGCTATCGGAGCAGGCTCGTTGAAGTTCCCGCCAGTTTGATCGGTTAGTGGGGCGAGGGCGCTGATGATATCGCTGGCATCGGTCACAAGCGTTGCGCCGCTTTTTATAAGGAGGTTGGTGCCCTCGGCTCGTGGGTCGAGTGGATTGCCTGGGATTGCGAATACGGCGCGGCCTTGCTCACCAGCCATCCGAGCCGTCGACAGGGTTCCAGACCGCCGTGCTGCTTCGACGACGAGCACGCCCAGGGATGTTGCAGAAATCAGGCGGTTTCGTCTGGGGAAGTCCTTTCCGCGCGGCTTGAAGCCACAAGGCATTTCACTAATGACGCATCCGCGTTCTGCGATCTGGGCGTGGAGGTCTGCGTGCTCTGGCGGATAGATGATATCGACGCCGCCCGCGACAACCGCGATTGTTCCTGTGTCTAGGCTGGCGAGGTGAGCTGCGCCGTCAATTCCGCGTGCCAAGCCCGATACGATGGTTAGACCAGCTTTGCCGAGGTCCGATGCAAAAGTCCGGCTAAGTTTTTGACCCGCTGCTGAGCATTGTCTTGCGCCAACAATCGCAACAGAGGGCTGATTGAGGAGGTCGAGACGACCGCGCACGTACAGCATGGGTGGTGGAACGTCGGTGAGTGCCATGCGGCGTGGGTAGCCAGGCTCGATCGTGAAGACAGGCCGTGCGCCACAACGCGCGGCCGCCTCGAGTTCGGCTTCTGCAGCGTTAGCCGAACAAATCCGCAGCACTCGCTTGCGCCCTGCTCGATTGGCGAGTTCGGGGAGGGCCTCTAGGGCCTGCGTCGCTCCGCCGTACTGGTTGATGAGTTGGCGAAACGTGACTGGACCGACGTTTTCTGATCGGATTAGTCGGAGGCAGGCTAGGCGCTGGACGTCATCAAGGGCAGCAACTGGTAGCGGTGGAGCTGAAAAGAGATCTGGCGTTGCGCTCTGGGCATTCTTTTGTTCAGGTTTTGGCACCGATTTTTGGCTCCTCGCCGTTCAAGAGCCGCTGGATATTTGTATTGTGTTTGGCAATGAGAATAGCTGAGAGCGCTGCGGTTGCCAGAACCATTGAAAGTGGTGATGCGAGGCTAAGTATCACAAGTGGTGCGCAAGCGGCTGCAATCAGTGCGGATAGTGAGGAGAAGCGGGTCGCAAACGCACAGGCAAGCCAGATCGCGCAGAAGGCCAGTGCTGCGGGCAACGCCCAACCGAGCAAGACGCCGATATAGGTGGCAACACCCTTTCCGCCTTTGAAGCCGAGCCAAGCTGGATAGCAGTGCCCTATAAACGCACCAGCTCCGGCTGCCAAAATCGGCATTGTTTGGGTTGTTTCTGGACTGCTCCCGAAGAAAATCGCTGTCAGAGCGATCGGAGCAAACCCTTTCAGGATGTCGAGTGCGAGCGTTGCTGCGGCGATCTTTTTGTTGCCGGTTCGCAAGACATTCGTTGCGCCGATGTTGCCCGAACCAATTGAGCGAATGTCACCTAATCCGGCAAGACGCGTCAGTAGCAGTCCGAAGGGTATCGAACCGACAAGATAGCCAAATGCAAAGGCGAGCATGGCCAGTGGGACTGGCGCATCGGTGAACGTCATGTCGGTCTTTGCTCGTTAATCAGATAAGACAGTTTATCGCTCAGGAATGTACTCATACACCACTTCGCCATCAACCAGGGTGCGCAAGACACGGCCCTGTAGGCGGGCTTCATCAAATGGCGTGTTTTTTGATCGCGAGCGCAGCGCGTCCTTATTGACGACCCAGGGTGGGTTTGGATCGACTTGAATGATATCTGCGATTGCTCCTTTTTGGAGGCGTCCCGACTTCAAACCGAGGAGATTTGCGGCGTTGATCGTCAAAGGTTTGAGAAGGTCGAGTAGGCTGATCTCATTGCTGTGGTGGAGCCTCAAGAGTACCGGCAAAAGCGTCTCCAAACCTGCTGCGCCGTCGGCTGCCTCCGCAAATGGGCGACGTTTTGTGTCGGCGTCTTGCGGGTCATGACTGGAGACGACGACGTCGATGTCAGCGTTTGCGACACCATCAATCAATGCAAGGCGATCGTCTTCGCTTCGCAGGGGGGGCCTTAGTTTGAAGAACGTGCGATAGGGGCCGATGTCGGTTTCGTTCAACGTCAGATGGTTGATGGAGACACCGCATGTCACCGGCAAGCCGCGCTTCTTGGCGCTTTTGATGACTTCGAGGCTTTCGGCACAGGATATCGTTGCAGCATGATACCGACCTCCGGTGAGTTCAACGAGGCGAACGTCGCGCTCAAGGACGATGGTTTCTGCTGCTTTCGAGACACCGCGCAGCCCTAAGCGCGTTGCGATTTCGCCGGAGTTCATCGCCGCGCCCTCTGACAGGTAGGTGTCCTCGCAGTGGTGGACGATGAGGGCGTTGAAGTCCTTTGAGTAATTCAAGACGTTGCGCATGACGCGCGTGTTCTGGACTGTGTTCTTGCCATTTGAAAACGCGATGGCTCCTGCCCGCTTCAGCAAGCCGATTTCCGTCATCTCGGTGCCTTCGAGATTACGGGTCATCGCAGCCATCGTATGCACGTGGACTTTTGCGTTGTCGCGCGCGCGGCGCTGGATGAAATCGACCAAGGCGACCTGATCGATAACCGGGTTTGTGTCTGGCATGACGACCATCGTGGTCACGCCACCGGCTGCTGCTGCCAGGCTCGCTGTCTTGAGTGTTTCGCGGTGCTCGGCGCCTGGCTCCCCGGCAAATACCTGACAATCGATCAGTCCCGGGCAGAGGATTGTTTCGCCACAGTCAATAACTTGCGCGTCTTCGGGTGCGTTGCGCCGCAAATGAGGGCCGATGTCGGCGATCAGCCCGTTTTCGATAACGAGGCCGCCGGGTTCGTCGCGGTTGGTTTCTGGGTCGATGAGGCGGGCGTTGAGGAAGGCGGTTGGTCTGCGGGACGCGCTTCGCATCCGCTTGCCGGCCCCATGTCCGACTAGGTCAGTGGCTGCGTTTTTGGTTGTTCCATCGCTCTTGTTTTTGGCCACAGTCTATTCACCCTGACCTTGTGTCGGTGGCGAGTGCTTCAAGCACGGCCATGCGGACTGCAACGCCCATTTCGACCTGATCGCGAATAACACTTCTTGAGTGGTCTGCGATTGTGGACGCGATTTCGATGCCTCTGTTCATAGGGCCTGGATGCATGATCAGCGCGTCTGGCTTTGCGCGGCTGAGTTTCTCGTGGTCAAGGCCGAAGAAGTGGTAGAACTCTCGGCTTGAAGGTACGTACGAGCCCTGCATCCGCTCGCGCTGCAGGCGCAGCATCATCACAACATCGGCGTCCTTCAAACCCTCCCACATGTCTGTGAAGACGGCGCCACCGAGACGATCATGTCTTGAGGGCAGGAGTGTTGACGGCGCGATGATGCGGACATTTGCGCCCAACGCGTTCAAGACGTTGATGTTTGACCGCGCGACCCGGGAATGAAGGATATCACCACAGATCGCGATCGTCAGACCGCCAATACGGTTCTTCTCCCGCCTGATCGTCAGTGCATCAAGGAGGGCCTGGGTTGGATGTTGATGTGCGCCATCGCCGGCGTTCACAACGCAACAATCTACTTTCTGCGCCAGTAGCTCCACCGCACCGGCCGCATAGTGGCGAACGACGATCATGTCGGGTCGCATTGCGTTTAGCGTGCTCGCGGTGTCGATTAACGTCTCACCTTTTTGAACCGAAGATGTGGCGACGTTCATGTTCATGACGTCGGCGCCAAGGCGCTTGCCCGCGAGTTCAAAGGACGCTTGCGTCCGGGTTGACGCCTCGAAAAACAGATTGATCAGCGTCTGCCCTGCGAGGGTGTCTGTCTTTTTATCCCTGCCTCGGTTTCTGTCGGCAGCTTTGTCCGCCAAATCGAGCAGAAAATTCAATTCAGGTGCCGTCAGGTGTTCACATGACAGCAGGCTTCGATGCGGAAATGGATCGGTTGGTTTGCGCGCAATGTTGGTCATCAAAGATGACGGTGTAAGCGGTTGTGTCGTCTGGGGCAACAGAGCATCTTGGTATAAATCTGTTTACCAATTCAAAATGAGTGGGTGTTGATATTATCGTGCTCGAGCTTTAACGGCACGCAACGTGTTGGTTCAGCAAAACGTCTCGTTCTGGCCGGGTGCCCCCCAGCCCAACTCAAGTCCGAGACTTTTCCGCAACGGGGCCTGTCTCGACTGCTTCAATGATGCGTGAAAGTCCAACCACGAAATCATCCTGGTTCAGCTCTGCCAGTGCTGACAATAAGCGCTCGTTGGTTGTGGCCACTGCGGGTCCTGCTCGTTCAAGGGCGCTTTCACCGGCGGTCGTGAGGGAAACAACATATCGGCGGGCATCATGACGGGTGCGGCTGCGTTGTAGAAGGCCGCGTTCGACCAATCTTCTTACGATGTCGGCAAGTGTCGACCGATCAATGCCGGTGCGCGATACGAGGTAAGTTTGGCTCGGTTCGTCCGATATCGCGACGGTGCGAAGTACTTCATACTGCCGTGGGGTGAGCTGGTCGGCTCCACCAATTGTGGTGAACAACTCATCTGCGCATTGACCTGCCCGGTGGAGCAAGTGGAGCACGGATGGAGCCGAACCATTAGGGGTGAATTGAGCAGCCATTGTGATGGTTACCTCCGTTAGATGTTCATGTTTTCACGATCTAGACCCGCGCCACCAAACTGGCGTTGCGACGGGCGTTCCGCATGAGCTACTTGCTGCGGATCAATGCGCTTTGTGTCGCTTTTGCGAAGGACCCGTGTTTGAACACGGTCGCTCGCAGGATTCTTGACTTTAGGAACACGTCATTAGATCGTTCACGGTAATTCGACTGTGTTTGCTACACCGCTTATGCCCGTTGAGGCGCGTGGAGACCCGATGGATACAACACATGGTGTCATCCGCTCTGTTTTGCTCGTCAATTTTGTCGAGCAAGTTCGTCATATTTGCGTGAATGACGACCAGCGGCGTGAAGTAGAAACGATCTTGAAGCGCGTGGGGATCACTCCTGACGATTTGTCGGATGGTGTGGCGTTCGTTTCGCTTCGAAAGCTGATGGCGCTTTTGACCGCGTGTAGTGCTTATTTCGATGATCCATGGTTTGGGGTGCGCATGGCGCGGGGACTGCCAATGGGCGGAACCGGGCTGTTGGGTCTGTTTGTGTTCAACGCCCCAAACGCGCGGGAAGCGATCCACCAACTCGCCGCGTGCGCACCGATGTTTTTGCGACCGTTGAATGCTGGATTTCGCGAAGCGTCGGGCATCGGAACCCTGCATTGGAGCTTTCATTCGACCGGCGCACGGTTAGGCGATGACTTTCAATTTTGCCAATTCATTGCGGCAATTACTGTTTTGCGTTTTGCGCAAAAAACAGAACAGGATTGGACGCCCCTTAAAATCTGTTTTGAACATAATGAGATTGCGCTCTCGCCGGAGGCGGCGGAAATTTTTGGACCACGCGTTGAATTTGGAATGGACGAAAACAGTGTCTGCGTCTTGCTGACGAGCCTTGAACGAAGAATGGTTGGTGCTGATCCCACACTTTATGCTGTTTTGAGAGATTTGGCGCACCGGTGGTTGGCAGAAGCGCGCATTGAGAGCGATATTGTTGCGCGCACTCGAAGTGAGATTGTTCTGCGTCTCAAGTCTGGAGCGGTTGATCTTGAGCGTATCGCAGATGCCATCAAACTTTCCCCTCGTCTGCTACAATCTCGACTTGAACAGGCGGGAACGAATTTTGAGCGCGTGTTGAGCGAGACACGTTCTGAGATGGCTTTGCGTTTGCTTCGAGATACGAAACGTCCGGTCTCTGAAATTGCTTACGATCTAGGATATTCAGACCCTAGTGTTCTCACGCGGGCCGTGCGGCGCTGGTTTGATAAGTCGCCGCGCGAGCTTCGCCAAACTGGAGTTGCGGGCCCGATGGAACCGGTCGAACCCAGAACGCCGTGATTTTGGTTGTTGGTTAGGTTTGCGACTTCGGGAGGGTCTTTTTGATGATCTTGAGTGACTTCGATCTGAATTCACGTCGCAACAAGATTAGAATGACTAAGAGCGTGGCAACGATCCATGCAGCCGGATGCAGAAACCATGCAATCGTGGCAATGGCGTAATAAAATGATCGCAAGCCGCGGTTTGCATGCTCACCAACGAGAGACAACAGGTCGGCAGTCTGGGTCGCGTGCGCGATGCGGACGTCCATGTTGCCAGCGTCGTGTGCTGGTACCCCGCCCATGACAATCACGGTGTAGTGCGAGAGGCGAAACGCCCAAGCGAATTTGAAAAACGCATAGACCATGATTGCCATTAACAGGATTACTTTGAATTCGATCAGTTGCTGATTTGAGGTTGCGGCAAATGGGATATCCGAGATGACCTCTTCAATCTGTCGGCTTGAGCCTAAAAGTGCTGCCAGGCCGCCGACAGAAATTGCGCTTGTTGACGCGAAGAATGCGTTGCCTTGGGAGAGCCAACCGATCAATTGAGCGTCAAAAATGCGGACATCGCGTTTTGCCATTTCAAGCATCCAACACCGTCTGGCTCTACGCACCGCTGCGGTAATGCCGTTTTCTCGGACACTCGGCAGTTCGATGTAGAACTCGTAGCCAACGATCAATATGGCGAAGACGACCAATGCGGTCGTGTCGAAGGCGGTCATGGTGGGGGGCTCTTTATGCTGGAGCGAAGATGAGGCGCACGGATCCGGTAACGGATTGGCAAAGCCTTGTCGATCCAGGGGGTGTTACAGGTGCAAGAGCGGATCAGGTAAACAACCAGGAGGTCACGCCTCCCCGTTTAGCCAAATCAGCAAGACTTGCGTCCATATGAAGGAATGCAGCTTGGTCCGGCCTCTGCGGGATCCAGGGTGCAGTATTACATGCCTCGCGATAGGGCGCGAAAAGTTTGTTCCAAAGCTGAATGTTGAACGGACGCTCTGGCCCGACCACAGACTGGAGGCGTTTCAAACCGGTCTGAGAGGCCATCCAGGAATGGGCAGCCTGCCAGACCTCTATGCTGGCTGGCATGTTATGGCGAGCCTTCAATTGCGTGATCGCAAGGACGCCGGCTTCACGCGGGTGAGGTCCGATTTCGAGGGTTGCGACACGGTGATGCCCGCGGCGGATAGAAAATAGGCGGCATTTATCTCGCGAGAGGCGGTCTGCATACTGGTCGGCGCAGTTTTGCATTGCCTGGGCTTCTTCGAGGATTTCGAATTGATCGGTTAGCGCGATGAATTCGAAGTGGCCACTGTTGCCTTCCGCAAGCCAGGGATCGCCGATGACCCCGGGGCCTAGTTGAATGACGAGGCGCAATCGGTTCAGCCAGCTTTTGGCGGCGCACAGGGCTGTATCAAATGCAATTTCAGTGCGCCATGGCACGACGATGAGATCGTGAACCGGTGAGCCTGCCGCCTGTGTTGAGTGCCAGGCATAGGCTGCAAAGACGGCGAACAGTTTCTTTGGATCACCGCGCATGTCGTAGATTTGTTGCTCGGCCAACCAAAGTGCGAAGTCATCTCCGCAGGCCTCGTTGGCGAAGCTGAGTGTTTGAAGCCAAAAAGCGCTGTCGCAAGCGTGTCCAGGAAGGCGAGCTGCGATGCGGCGCGTGAACGCCTCGCCTGAGGGCAGTTTGAGGTCTGATGCGTCGAAGGCCTCCGGCGGTAAACGTCTTAACCACAATGGAATATCGAGTGTTTTGGCGACTGTGCGTAGGGCTGTGCCTTCAAGGATTTGTTTTTGCGCCAAAGTGCGCTGATCACGCGGTCGATTGCGTGTGGCGATGAGGTAGGCGGCGCCGGGGAAAACTTTTGCAAGATCGAGAAATCGGTCGGATTGACGAACCAGGCGGCGCAATTCTCTACGTGCCGTTGGGTCAAACCGACAGACGTAACGCTCAGCATCGTCGGGGAGCCTGGTCAGCGCTGTGCGCCTGACAGCTTTGGCTGTCACCGGCTTTCCTTCAACATTTATACGATCGACCATTTGGACACCCATTCTTGCAAGGCTTGCGACCTGTAGCTTGATGTTGGGTCTTAAGGTTCCTTCGTCATGTTGCCTTGATCTACGTCTTGAACGTTTCGGTTCCTTGTTGCGGCCCTGGCATTGATTTTAACGCAGGTGTTCCAAGGCAACTCTGTGGGTCGCGCCTGAGCTGTTCTGCTGACCTGAAAGAAGAACACCGACCAGTTGCGGCAATGAGGCGCAAAAAATGAGCGCGGGTCAACCGTGAAAACATCAACAAAGTGAGTTGTTTGGTAAGTAATTTTGCGTGCGTTGCAGCAAAACTGAGCGTTTGAAAGAACCATTGTGCAGAGGCGGCTAAATGGTGCGCATTCTGTCCAACGTGTTCTGCAGAATAAGCGTTGCAGCCAGTTGGTCGATCACCTCTGCACGACGTCTGCGGGAGGTGTCTGCTTCGATTAGCAATCGCTCGGCTTGTGCCGTCGTCAGGCGTTCGTCCCACAACAATACAGGTTGCGTAAGTGCTGCATTGAGATTGCGGGCAAGGGCGCGCGCTGATTGTGCTCGTGGACCCTCACTGCCATCGAGGTTGACCGGTAGCCCGAGGACTAAACCACCCACGGCATGTTCGTTCAGTAAGCTGCTTAATCGTTCGAGATCTGACTTAAACTTTTTACGTCTGATCGTTTCAAGCGGCGAGGCAATTGTTCGGGAGACATCCGATAAGGCAAGCCCAAGCGTTTTCGTACCTGCATCAATACCTATCAGTCTGGATTGTTGCGTTGGCGGTAGCGGCAAGCGTGCCGCGTAGTCTTCGATGTTCTCAAACGTTTCGCTCAGCGTGATGTTCCGGCTTGTTTCGGTTTAAATGATGTTTCATGAGTTGGTGAACGTACCCGCCCAATGACCACGCGGCTGTATCTGCGTGATCAGCTAGCGGCCATTCATCCCAAACGACCGGTTGAGAGGATAGCACATGAAACTGACCTGGCTCAGTCATTCCGCTTTTAAGATGGAGATTGGAAGTAGCACCCTTTTGGTTGATCCATTCCTGTCGCAAAACCCTGTGTTCGAAGCGTCAGATCTAACTGTCGAAGCTGTGCAGGACGGTGTGACTCATATCCTCATTACGCATGCGCACGGTGATCACGTCGGTAATACGATTGAAATTGCGAAAGCGACAGGTGCCAAGGTCGTGACGAATTATGACCTGTGTATGTGGCTGGCGACACAAGGCATTGAGAATTTTGATCCCATGGCGACGGGTGGGACGACGGATCAGGGCGATTTCAAAATGACTCTTGTCCGAGCTGATCACGGTGCCGGTCTTGTTGAGCTTGGTGTCAACTTCCCGCTTGGTCCTGCCAATGGGATTGTTGTGACACCGAAAGGGGGCCCGGTTGTTTTGTTTATGGGCGATACGGATGTTTTTTCCGACATGGCGTTGATCCATGAGATCTACAAGCCAGCCGTGGGGATCGTGCCGATTGGTGATCGTTTTACGATGGGCGCCAAGACGGCTGCCTTGGCGTGTGACCGGTTCTTTGATTTCGACACCGTGATTCCATGTCACTATGGAACGTTCCCAATCATCGACCAGACACCGGATGATTTCATTGGCAAAATGGGCGCAAACGCTGTGAGCGTGCCCAAAATCGGCGAGGCGTTGACGCTTTGACGGTTGCTTGATGCTGTTGTGGCGCGCCACTGCAATTGCGCCGGTACAGGGTGATCGATGCCGGTTTGTTGCATCGTTTGACGCCACGGCATAAGAAACCAGCTGATTATCGCCGTCTCGGGCATGTCAGCGCACGAGAGTATGCGCAGGTCTCTTTGCCCCCGACCCATCACATTTGAGAACGCTATGCACGTTGATGAAGCAACTGTCCGAAAGATCGCGCGTCTTGCGCGGATCGAGATTACCGATCAGGAGGCCGAAGGTTTGGTGTCCGAACTCTCCGGGATCTTGGACTGGGTCGAACAGCTTGATGAGGTTGATACCGCAAACGTTGAAGCCATGACGCGTGTTGTGCCGATTGACCTGAAAAAGCGCGAAGACATCGTCAATGATGGGGACATGCCCGACAAGGTCACTTCGAACGCCCCGATGAAGGAAGACGGCTTCTTCGTTGTTCCGAAGGTCGTCGAGTAGCTTTTTGGCGAGAAGCGCAGTCATTTCCACCTTTTGAAAGACGAATACCTTGAGCACTTCTGATCTGACCCGGCTGACACTGGCGGCTGCACGTGATGGGCTGGCCTCTAAGGAGTTCACTTCTGTTGAACTTACCGATGCGTTCCTGGCCGCTATTGATAAGGGGAACGACGGCTTGAACGCCTACGTGCGGTCAACCCCGGAGAAGGCCCGTGAGATGGCTGAGGCGTCGGATGCGCGACTGGCCAAAGGCGAAGCAGGTGCGTTGGAAGGGCTGCCGCTCGGCATCAAGGATCTCTTCTGCACACAAGGGACTGAAACGACGGCATGTTCGAAAATCCTTGAAGGGTTCATTCCGCAGTATGAATCGCGGGTGTCGCAGAACCTTTGGGACGCGGGCGCTGTCATGCTTGGCAAGCTCAACAATGATGAGTTTGCAATGGGGTCGTCGAATGAGACGAGTGCTTATGGCCCCGTGATCAACCCGTGGCGGCGGAACGGGCGCGACGACAAGCTGGTTCCTGGTGGGTCATCGGGCGGGTCGTCCTCTGCGGTTGCTGCTGACCTGTGTTTGGCAGCTACCGCAACGGATACGGGTGGTTCGATCCGGCAGCCAGCTGCGTTGACGGGAACCGTCGGGCTGAAGCCGACGTATGGGCGGTGCTCGCGTTGGGGGATTGTTGCGTTTGCTTCGTCGTTGGATCAGGCGGGACCGATTTCCAAAACGGTACAAGATGCTGCGATGATGCTTGGTGCGATGGCGGGTCATGATCCCCGTGACTCGACCAGCGTCGATGCGCCCGTGCCGGACTATGAAGCGGCGATTGGCCAAAGCATCAAAGGGTTGCGTGTCGGTGTACCAAAGGAATACCGGGTCGAGGGGATGTCTGCGGAAGCAGATGCGTTGTGGCAGTCGGGTATTGATTGGCTGAAGGACGCAGGTGCTACGGTTCACGATATCTCATTGCCGCATACGAAGTATGCTCTGCCAGCCTACTATATCGTGGCACCCGCGGAGGCGTCGTCCAATCTCGCCCGGTACGATGGTGTGCGCTATGGCCTGCGTGTTGCCGGTGATGACTTGATTGATACCTATGAAAAGACACGTGCGGCTGGGTTTGGGCGTGAAGTGAAGCGTCGCGTGCTCATCGGCACGTACGTTCTCTCGGCGGGGTACTACGATGCTTATTACCTTAAAGCTCAGAAAGTGCGCTCGCTGATCAAGCAGGATTTCGATACGGCTTGGAGCGACGTAGATGTCATCCTGACGCCGACGACACCATCGCCAGCGTTCGCTCTAGGTGAGAAATCCGGAGATCCAATTGCGATGTATCTTGAGGACATCTTCACGGTTACGGTGAACATGGCCGGTCTGCCAGGTATTTCGGTGCCTGCTGGGTTGTCGAGTGAAGGTACGCCGCTTGGCCTGCAGTTAATCGCCAAACCGTTTGATGAAGAAACTCTGTTCAAGACGGGGGCTGTGATCGAAAACGCTGCTGGACGCTTTCGTCCGGAACCGACGTGGTGGCAGGCGTAGTTCGAAGCTGCGCGTTGCGCTTCTTGGGCAAGCACGGTATCGGACGGGCTGAATGACACGTCAAAGAGACCGAAGGATACGATGAGCCAGACACGCACCCCTCAGGACTGCACCGAGATGGTGGAAGTGCGCCAGGAGATCGATCGCATCGATGCCCGGCTGGTGGAACTGATTGCGGAGCGGTTCGGCTACGTTGATCGCGCATGGCAGATCAAGTCCAGCCAGGGGAAAGAAGGGGCTTTGGTGCCTTGGCGGATTCAGGAGGTCGTGGACCGGGTCAGGGAGCAGGCGGAAAGCAAGAACCTACCGCCAGAACTTGCTGAAGCGTTGTGGCGACAGATGATCGGCTGGTTTGTCCAGTATGAAGAAGAGCAGATCAACTGTGGTGCGGGGGCGCCCCAGACTGCGCCTTCTGCAACACCCGATGATCGGAAAGACGCCTG
Organism: Pseudomonadota bacterium; assembly: GCA_039819885.1. Lineage (GTDB taxonomy): Bacteria > Pseudomonadota > Alphaproteobacteria > Rhizobiales > Hyphomicrobiaceae > JBCBRD01. The sequence goes on along the minus strand of JBCBRD010000035.1, from coordinate 996 downwards.
ATGGAACTTCAACCTTTCGATCCTTGGCCCATTGTACTGGTGGCACTACTCAATCCTATTTCAGCCGTTGTCGCATTTGTGATGGGGCGGACGGCGGATCAATGGCAAAAGATCATTGTGGCCGGTTTTGCTGCTGCATTGGCCGGCTATGTTGGAGTTTGGTTTGCCACGCATTTTGGGTTCTTGCCGATCAAGGGGATCGGTCAGGCGACCGGCGTGTTCATGATGCAGTTTGTTTTCGGCTTGATCTGGGCAGCCATCGGCTATGTCTTCTTTCATGCCGGGAAGCGACAAGGCGGTACAGCCTAGACGCCCCCTTGACCTTAGGAGCTTGATCGATGGCCCGCTTTATAGCTCTCGTTTTTAGTGCGCTGCTTGTTGGTGGTGTGGCGGTTCCAAGTTCTCAAGCGCAACTGAGCTGGTTGCTTGGAAAGGAAAGGCTCGGTGTTGTCCTCTCGGCACAGGAGGCGCATGAGCGAGCCATGACCGGGCAAGCGGTGCTTGTAGACGTACGGTCTTCAGCCGAGTGGCGTGAAAGCGGCGTGCCCGCCAGTGGGTTCGCCATCACGATGCATCAGGACCCACGGAAGTTCGTCAAAGAACTGACTGAGGCGATGGGGGGAGACACAAACCGTCCGTTGGCCGTGATTTGTGCAACCGGAGTGCGCACGACGTATCTTCAGGATGCCCTGAAGAAGCTTGGGTTCAGCCAGCCGATCAACGTGACTGAAGGTATGATCGGAGGCCGCTATGGGGATGGGTGGATCAAACTCGGTCTGCCGGTCCGCAAATGGGCACGTGCAGCCGATATCAAACCAACGCTTGGGCCAGGAGCCGTTGCCACGGCCAGGTGAGTCGGAATTCAGCGTGCGTGCGAGACGCCGCCTGGAAAACTCCGGACTACTTTGCTGCGCTGACTTGATCGCGCACGGCCATCAATGACTTGGTGAGTCCGAAGAAGCGTTCGTGACGGATTTCTGCGTCCGGGAAGAGTGT
>JBCBRD010000034.1:0-20925 GCA_039819885.1 Pseudomonadota bacterium | reverse complement strand
GACGTCGGCTGCACTGGTCGTGGTGGAGCTGATGGCACCCAGAACTCCAGTTGGCCAACGCAGAAATCCAATGCCGATTTCGCGTAACCCACCAGTGCGCCGAACAATTCTCGATCGTAATTGGCGAGGTAAAAGTAGGTAAGGAGTGCTGCCATCAGCTCCACCACGACCAGTGCAGCCGACGTCAATATCGCCACTACCGTCGCAACAAGTCCTCTAACCATGGAATAGCTCAACGAATGTTCTTCTGACACGTGACCCTCTCCCCCAAACCGCACCTAATAGTCATTGCCGTAACATCGGCGCGCAGCAGAAATACGACGACCTAAAGCGCATTCACTTTAGACGGAATCAGCGGGCGCGCTTTAAGCTTTTGTTTTGGATCATGTTCTTATCGCAAAACCGCGCACACCTTTGCGGAACATGATCTAGCTTACCAGCCGACTGCAATTCGAATACTGACCCGACGGCGTAGCGGAGGCTAGGCTTAGATGCATTGCGCCTGAGAGATTGACAAGTTGCTGGCCGCCAAGCCACAAGCGCAGTCGCATATCAGCTCTTTCGCGCATAGACACCTGCGCATCCCATTCCCCGGTTCAGCAATCAAGAAAAGGCGCAAACATGAGCGAAGCCCTTCCTGCCAGCGATCTCCAGTCGACGATTGATGCAGCTTTTGACGCGCGCGACACCATCAACGCAGCCACCAAAGGTGATGTGCGCGACGCCGTCGAAACCGCGCTCAACATGATGGATAGTGGCAAACTGCGTGTGGCTGAGAAGGGCGATGACGGTGCTTGGGTCGTCAATCAGTGGGCCAAAAAGGCTGTCCTTTTGTCCTTCCGATTGAATGACAACGAAATCATCCCGTTTCAAAAAAGTGGGACCTTTGCCAGTCGGGTGCATGGCTGGGACAAGGTTCCACTCAAGTTTGGCGACTGGCAACCTGAAGACTTCAAGGCTGCGGGATTTCGCGCAGTTCCAGGCGCGGTCGTCCGTCATTCCGCCTATATCGCGCCAAACGTCGTGCTGATGCCGTCTTTTGTGAACCTTGGTGCCTACGTCGATAGCGGCACGATGGTAGATACGTGGGCGACGGTTGGCTCGTGTGCGCAAATTGGGAAGAATGTCCATCTCTCTGGTGGCGCAGGTATCGGCGGCGTTCTTGAGCCGCTCCAGGCCGGACCCGTTATCATTGAGGACAACTGCTTTATCGGCGCGCGTGCGGAAGTTGCCGAAGGTGTTCTCGTAGGCGAAGGCGCTGTCCTTTCCATGGGTGTCTACATCGGCGCTTCGACAAAGATCGTCGATCGTGCGACCGGAGAGATCCACATGGGTAAGGTGCCGCCTTACTCAGTTGTTGTATCGGGGACGATGCCAGGCAAACCGTTGCCAGATGGGTCGCCAGGGCCAAACCTTTACTGTGCCGTAATCGTCAAAACGGTCGATGCGCAGACCCGCAGCAAAACGGGTATCAACGAACTCCTGCGCGAATAGGAAAGTGCTGCCTCAGAGCAATTGAAGTTTCGCTCGGCGACGTGACCTGTTCGATACAGGCCGGGTTCTTGCTGCGTGATATCACGCAGCGAGTGTTCCTGTTTGGATTGGAATAGGTGTCGTGCAGCAAAGCCGTGAAGTGCCTGCGTCCCTTATCGCGGCGGTCAATGCCGCTTCAGCCGGTGCGCGCGGTGCCTGGTTCGCGTTCCTGGCTTTTACCGCCTACCTGTTCATTGCGATCGCCGGGGTCACCCATGCAGACTTGTTGTTGAACGCACCGGTTTCCCTGCCAATCCTTCAAGTCGATATTGCGCTGAGCCAGTTCTTTTTGTTCGCGCCCATTCTTTTTGTGTTCTTGCATTTCGGGGTTTTGTTTCAGCACGTCTCTCTCGCCCAAAAATACGCATTGCTGAACCAGGAGATCGAACACGCGGAGGCGGAGAGCGGTGAACGCCCGCATCCCGTCAGGTTCGAGATCCATTCATATTTTGTGACGCAAGCCGCTGTCGGGCCATCGCGTGGCCAGTTCCTAGCGGGCATGCTCGACTATACGAGTTGGCTTTCGATGGCGATCGTGCCTGTGCTCTTGCTGCTGTATTTCCTGGTCTCGTTCCTGCCGTATCACGATGCACTGACCACGTGGGCACATCGTGTGATCTTGCTTGTCGATCTCATGATCATTTGTGTTGCAGGGATCTACTTCGCTTCCCCGCTCAAACACTTCTGGCACAGCTTAGCGCGCACGATCACATCATACCCCGCACGCATGGTCATCTCCGCGATAGTCATGGGGTCGTCGATGGTCTTCGCGTTCCTGGTCGCGACCATTCCTGACAGCCCGCTGGATCGGTTCGCCGTTTCGATCGAAGGTTTTTCGACACCAATTGGCACATCCGATCGGCGTGCCTTCGTGCTGACCAACACGCTGTTTGAAGGAGGTGCCGATAGCATCACGGGCCGTACGCGCAGCCTTTTCAGCCGAAGTTTGATCGTGACGGATGCTGACCTTGTCGCCGAAGATAAGGGGCTCACAGGCGAAGTGAGTTTGAACTTGCGTGGCCGCGATTTGCGCTATGCAACGCTTGATCGATCCGACCTTCACGGAGCTGACCTGACCGGGGCAACACTTCAATCGGCCAGCCTGCAAGGGACGCGACTGGAAGATGCCATGTTGATCGGCGCTGATTTGCGAGGTGCCGCTTTCTGGAAGCCAGGTCAGGAGGATGCCGACTTTGTTCCTGCCCGCTTGGCGAGAGCAAACTTCCGGCGCGCGTTGATGCATGGGGCGAATTTGCATGGCGCGCATGCCCACGGTGCGAACTTCTCGAAGGCTAGTCTTGCAGGAGCCGTTTTCCTCGATGCACGGTTGCAGGGTGCTGACTTCCAGCATGCCGATCTGGTTGCTGCGAACTTCACTGGAGCCACGCTCGATGGTGCCCGCCTCACGTCGGCCAAGGTCTATGGAGCCAATTTCGCCAAGGCAAGACTGGTGGCGGCTGACTTGATGAATGCATCACTCATTGGCGTTGACTTTCGCGGCGCGGACCTCAGCGGTGCTGACATGCGCTCCGGGCAAATCTGGCTTTCGACGCTGCCATCCGAGACCGACAAGCTCGACCTGAGATACCGAGTTCTTATCCCACCGGGCGAACAGATCATCAGCTTTCTAAAAGGGTCTACTGCTGCCTACAGCGACACTGACTTCCAGCTCAAGATGACTGCGAAGCTTGCGCACATTTTGAAGGCCGATGACCTCAAGAGTTGGATGCAGTACCCAGACCATAGTCAATGGACAGGACTGATGACTACCTCATCGTCCTGGGACAAGAAGCGGTTAAACCAACTCAACCGCTTCTTGAGTGCTGTTGCCTGTTCCGACCTCACGCCCAGGGCTGCCGTAGCCAACGGTATAGCGCGGCGCGGTGGGTCCACTTTCCTGTTTCAGCCTTCGTTCAATGGCGACGTCGAGTGGTTATTTCGAGCACTCAAGGCTGATGACTGCCGACCAACCCTTGGGACCATTGAACCGACACTGCTTCAAGGCCTGCGACGCGCTGCACGTCTCGAGAAGGCTGCGCGTTCGGCCAATAGCGGCTTATCGGTCAATGAGTTGCCACGCCCGCCTGGAGCTCCTGTCCCAGCAAGGCCTGCACCCACGCCTGATGCCCGCTCGGAGCCGAATGGCAAGTCTTCTTTGTCTGAGAGCTCAAAAGATGGGTCGTCATCAGAGTTGATGTTGCCGCCGGCCGCGGAGACTGACGCCGACGGCAACTTGAACACGCCGCCACTTGAGTAAGTTGGCGACGCGTTCTTAGCTGGTTTGAGCGCGTCATTCGTTACGCCCGCTTCTTGATGCGATTACCGAAAACGTCGGTGGCCGAATTTGTGTCCATGGTGACCATGGAAACCGTGGCCAAAACGCTTGCTAAACCGGTGTGATCGAAAGCCGTGGCGTCGTCCGAAATGATGATGGCCGAAGCGGTGGTGCTTGAAGCCGCCAAACTTGCGGAAACCTCCAAAGTGGCGGAAACCGCCATGGAACCCACGATGCCGCCGGAAGCCGATTTGCTCCACGGGTGCGGTGTCTGAGATCCCGCCGTTCAGGACGGCGCTTTGCACACCGCCGAGGGGTGCCGCCTGACTACTCGCGACGCCGAGCGTCAGAGGGAGAACGAAGATGGCCGCTAGGGCGAGTACTGTTTTGAATGTGCGCATGATCTTATTCCTTTGTTCTTGTTCGCGTTGAATAAAGGATGGCGCTGTTTCACTCGTTGCACCAGTACCTGACCTGTCACGTCTCAACACGAGCGTGATAGCTTCCGTGTTAGAATTGTGAGCGGCGTTGATGCCAAAGTGATCGTGTTAAGACGGTCACCTCATTTTCGACCTGAGATACTCGAAATTTCTTCACGACCTCGTGTTATGTTGCCACTATGCCGTACCGCACTCTCAATCCCGACCAGATCATCAAGACCCTCAAAACGCTTGATCGGCGCATTTCAGAACGCTTTCCGGGCGCAGGGCTCACGCATGTCTGCAGCGAGCTTCTGGAAGTCGCCGAAGGCACCAAGGCGCGAGTTGAAAAGATCTCACGCCCGAACATGGTGATCCGGCTGAGTGTGGCTGGTGTCCTGCTCGCAGGACTGTCACTGCTTGGTTACGTGTTGACCATCATCGAAGTGAAAGCCGGCTCAGAAAACTTGTTTGGCGTGCTTGAAGGCATTGATGCTGCCGTTAATACACTCGTTGTCATGGGAGCCGGCGTTTACTTTCTGACCTCGCTCGAAAGCCGCTGGGCGCGGGAAAGTGCCCTTAAGGATCTGCACGAACTGCGCTCGATCGTGCACGTCATCGATATGCACCAGCTTACCAAAGACCCATCGAAGACTTCGACGGTTGGCACTTCGACACCATCATCCCCGACGCGGACCATGACGCCGTTTGAGCTTGCGCGCTACCTCGACTACTGTTCGGAGTTGTTGTCACTTGCTGCCAAGATTGCAGCACTTTATGCGCAGGGAACGCGCGATGCGCTCGTCATTGAGACCGCTAGCGACCTTGGCCAAATCACCGCAAACATGTCTGGCAAAATCTGGCAGAAGATCACGCTCATTAAAACGATCGAAAGTGATGTGCCGGGGTTAGCCGGGATGACACCACCCGTTGCAGAACCGAGTGCCCCGATTTTACCAACGGCTGCTCCTGTCAGCACGGCTTGACGTGTCGGGCCCGATCCGCCAGAGCATCGTCAGTTGTGGCCAAACGGGAGGAGCTGTCTTGGGGATCATTCGACTATTCACGTCGTTCAACGGGCGGATCGGGCGGGGCGCGTATTGGCTCGGTCTCATTGTCTTGATCGCAGCTTCGCCGTTTTCCATCAGTGCTATCCTTTCGTCAGATCCGTTTGGTGAAGCATTCGCCGCAGTGCGCGATCTTGGCGTGACGGGACTGGGCTGGACACTGGCGCTGTTCCTGCCGCTTGCCGCACTCAATACGAAACGACTACACGACTTGGGGCAGACGGGGCTGATTGCTGTCCTTTTTTACGCGCCTGCCGCTTTGTCGGCCGTGACACTCTTTACCGGCTGGACGCCATCTGAGTTTGACCAAGTCGTTTCTTACTCAACCTGGCTGGCTGGATTGTTTGGCGCTGCAAGCGTGTTCTTTCTTTTCCGCCTCGGCTTTTACCCTGGGACGGCTGGGCCAAACAAATACGGACCCGACCCCTCCGGCTAGAACTCGAGCGCTGGTAGTTCGCGTTTGAGACATACGCTGGAGCGCGGCCAAGCGGTGGTGTAAGAGGGACTGATGAAGCACGACACACACCCTCTCCCCGACCTTACAGATCCCGTTGCAATCACCCGGGCCCTGATCCGGTGTCCTAGCGTAACGCCGGACGACGCAGGCGCACTTGGTTTGGTTGAAACCAGCCTTGGTGCTTTGGGTTTTGACGTTCATCGGATGACGTTTTCAGATGAGGGAACGCCAGACATCGACAATGTCTACGGCCGATTGGGATCATCTGGCCCCAATCTTTGTTTTGCCGGGCATACTGATGTCGTGCCGCCCGGCGATATCGCCGCTTGGACCTCACCGCCGTTTGACGCAGAGATCAGAGACGGCGTGCTATACGGACGTGGCGCTGTTGATATGAAAGGTGCCATTGGCTGCTTCATGGCAGCTGTTGCACGGGTTCTCAGAGCCAACGACGGATTATTGCCCAGCGGATCGGTTTCGTTCCTGATAACTGGCGATGAAGAAGGCCCTGCGATCAACGGGACGGTGAAAGTTCTCGACTGGCTTGCGAACCGTGGTGAGACGCTGGATGCGTGCCTTGTCGGTGAACCTTCCAATCCCAACGCGATCGGCGATTCCATCAAGATCGGACGCCGGGGATCGATCAACGGCGAACTCGTCGTGAAGGGGCGTCAAGGTCACGCCGCCTACCCTGCACACGCGGACAACCCGATCCCCAAGCTCGCTAGCTTATTGACGGCGCTCTGCGCTGAACCTCTCGACGCTGGAACGGCTCATTTCGAACCTTCAAGCCTGGAGCCGACAATCCTATCGGTTCCGAACACAGCAACGAACGTGATTCCGGCGCATGCGCGTGCAGTGTTCAACGTTCGCTACAACGACACTTGGTCGCGAGAAGCACTGGAAGCTCATCTCAAGTCAGTTTGTGAACAGACTGCTGCACCGCTTGGTGCCGAATTCGATCTGAGCTTTTGCGGCACGGGCGGTGTGTTTGTGACCGAGCCGGGGCCTCTTGTCGATACGCTCTCCGAGGCGATCTCGCATGTCACAGGACGGATGCCTGAATACTCAACAGGGGGCGGCACATCCGATGCACGGTTCATCAAAGATGCCTGCCCCGTCGTCGAGTTTGGGCTGGTGAATGAGACGATCCATAAGGTCGATGAGCAGGTGCCGGTTTCAGACTTGGAATTGCTCACTGAGATTTATGCAAGCTTTATCTCCCGCTTTCTCAATTCACACTGAACCGCCGAACCGGGTCGTTCTTACTTGCTCGTTTCTGTTTCTGGTGCGCCGCCTTCTTTGGGCTCGAAGTGATAGACGGTTGAACAAAACTCACACGTCACAACGATGTCGCCGTTGTCATCGCGTAGCTCGTTGAGTTGTTCAGGATCGAAGCGGCCGACGACGTCCTCTACTCGTTCTTGCGAGCAACCGCACCGTTCTGAAATCGGGCGTGCCTCGTAGGCCCGGACACCTTCCTCATGAAACAACCTGTAGAGCAGCCGATCGGGTGCAAGTGTTGGATCAAGCAATTCGTGGTCTTCAACGGTCGCAGCGAGAATACGCGTGCGCTGCCAGGCTTCATCTTGATCCCCAGCGACTCCGAGGGAACCGTCTTCGTTTTCAACTGGCTCGGACGCTTGTTTGCCGCCTTCCTGCGGGAGATGCTGGAGAAGCAATCCGCCAGCACGCCATGTGTACGGCGCTTCTTCGACAGGTCCGTTGGCGTTCCCCGGCTGCACGTGGCGCGCGACCGCTAAACGGATATAGGTCGGCAGTTGTTCTGACTGGCGGAAATAGGTGAGGGCTGCAGCGCTGAGCGGCTGACCTTCCATGGCCACGATGCCCTGGTAGCGGTCCATGTCTCCGCCGGGATCAATGGTCATTGCCAAATGGCCGTGTCCGAACAGTTTGCCTTTGTCGACGATGCCTTCGCTCCCCTTCATAAGGGCGGTTGTTTTCTCGGCATCAAAGCCCGCATAGCCACGTAGATGCCCGGGCGTTTCAAAGTTGACGACCAGAAAGTTCAGTGGGCCGTCCGTCTTTGTTTGCAGGATCAACTTGCCGCCGAACTTCAGGGCCGTGCCAAGCAAAGCCGTCAGTGCAAGTGCTTCACCCAAAATCTCGGCAACAGGCAGCGGGTAGTCGTGACGTTTGAGGATCGCATCAACGGCTGGACCCAAACGCGTAACGCGCCCCATGATGCCTTTTTGGGAGGTATTGAATGGAACGACAACGTCGTCAGACGGTCCTTGCCAGATGCCGCTCTGGCCCTCGCCTGATGTGTTAGAGACCATTGTTAACTTCCAATACTCACACGCACGGCCCTGTCTCGCGAAATGGTGGTGACGTCTCGATGGGCTCTTCGAGGTGCTACCGTCTGACTGCGCGGACCGCTTTGGCTGATGTCATTGAGGTTTCGCTGCGTGACCTTGTTGCGCGCGAGCGTCCTGCTATTTTTGCTGGTTTCAGATCCGCGCCGAGGCACCATGCAAGAATTGCTTTTTGTGCGTGTAACCGGTTTTCAGCTTCGTCGAAGACGACCGACTGCGGGCCATCAATGACTTCTGCCGTAACTTCGTTTCCGCGGTAGGCCGGGAGGCAGTGCATGAAAATGGCTTCGGCATTGGCTTCGCGCATCAAACGCTCGTTGACCTCGTAGGGTCGCAGCAGCTTCTTTCTGCGTTCGGCATCTTTTTGCCCCATCGACACCCACGTGTCGGTCACGACGCAGTCAGCACCTGCAACCGCTTCCATTGCGCTTGTCATAACATGAACTCGACCGCCTTCTTCCTCGGCCCACGCGACCACGTCGGGGTCCGGGCGCAGGCTCTTGGGGCAGGCCACGGTCAACTCGAAGCCGAATTGAACGGCAGCGTGAATCCACGACACCGCAACGTTGTTGCCATCGCCGACCCACGCTACTTTCCTGCCCTTGATGGGACCCACATGCTCTTCGAATGTGAGAATGTCGGCCATGATCTGGCAAGGATGGGAAAAATCTGTCAGACCGTTGATCACTGGGACGGTGGCATGCTCGGCGAGCTCTTCCAACGCATCATGTGAATTCGCCCGGATCATGATCGCGTCCACGTATCGCGACAAAACCTGAGCCGTATCAGAGATTGATTCACCGCGTCCGAGTTGCAAATCGGTGTGGTTCAAATTCAGTGTCTGTCCGCCAAGTTGGCGCATGGCTATGTCAAAGGACACGCGTGTGCGCGTTGACGGTTTTTCGAAAACAAGCACGAGCACCGCATCTTGGATATCTGGCGGAGTAAGATGCTGCGGCACGCGCTTTCCGGCAGCTTTCATTGCTGCGGCTGCATCAATAATGCGCCGAAGTGTTTTCGGGGGGATTTCACGTAGATCTATGAAATGACGAAGGGCCATCAAAACGGACTTGCTGGTTGTTGGGGTCAAAGATGATTGGAGTTATCGGGATCGTTTGCGTGGTCTAGGTTCGTCGCTCGACCATCTCAGGGGTTGGTCCTGAACCGTCTTGTTCCAAAACACTTCCTCCCGACGACGCCTCAAGCCTTTTCAGGGCATTGGAAAAGCGGGTGATGGCTTCGGAGAGTTCGGCAGGGGTCGCGTTGAGTGGTGGCAGGATGCGAGCAACGTTATCACCGGCACCTACGAGCAGAAGTTTGGATTTGAACGCTGCGTCGACAACGTCGGCAACTGGACACTTCAATTTTACCCCGATCAAGAGCCCATTGCCGCGGACGTCGTCAATGAGCGAAGGGTGCTCATCCTTTAAAGCGAACAGGCTTTGTTGAAGGTGAGCTGCGGCGCTGCAAACGCCATCGAGGAAGCCATCTTCGGTTACCACATCGAGCAGCGCATTCCCGACTGCGACCGCTAGTGGGTTGCCGCCGAACGTCGAGCCGTGTGTTCCAGCTGTCATCGCATCGCCGACGGAAGAGGTTGTTAGAAATGCGCCTAGTGGAAATCCGCCGCCAATGCCCTTGGCAATGGACATGATATCCGGCGTGATCGAAGACCATTGATGTGCGAACAGCTTTCCTGTGCGCCCGACGCCGGTTTGAACCTCATCAAAAATCAGAAGAATACCATTGCTGTCACAGAGCTCACGAAGACCTTCGAGGCATTGGACCGGGACAGGGCGGATGCCGCCTTCGCCTTGGATGGGCTCGACCATAATTGCTGCAATGTCATCGGCACCTGCGGCCTCGTTCAAGGCATCATGGTCTCCGAATGGAAGGTTGATGAAACCATCCATTGCCGGGCCAAATCCGTCGAGGTGTTTTTCGTTCGCCCCGGCGGCCAGTGTCGCGAATGTACGGCCATGGAATGCGCCAGAGAATGTAATGATTTTGAAGCGCTCGGGCTGTCCTTTGACGGCATGATACCGCCTTGCAGCTTTCATTGCGCCTTCGCAGGCTTCGGCACCGGAATTACAAAAGAACACTGCATCGGCGAACGTCAGGTTGCACAGACGCTCTGCTAGTTTTTCCTGTCCTGATATCTGGTAGAGATTAGACGTGTGCCAGAGTTTCTCGGCCTGGGTCTTCAACGCATCCACCAAAACCGGATGTGCGTGTCCCAGCGCGTTGACGGCTATACCTGATGTCAGATCAAGGTATGTCTCGCCGGTGACCGTCTCCAACCATGGCCCATGACCTCTTTCAAAGGCCACATCGGTGCGAGCGTAAGTTGGCATCACTGCAGAGAGTGAACTGGTAGAAGAGCGGGCGTGACTGACCTGCGTGCCGACCGTCTTTGGGGTCAGACCGCTATCTAAGGCGACCGTTTTGTGATCCGCCCCGGCCATTGTCTAACGCATCTCCTGTGTTGTGATGCGAGCGTCGTAGCGCCTGAATAAAAAAAGCCGCCCTGTTATCGGCGGCCTTCGTTGAAATATGGAAATAAGCTGCGTCGAGTTGGCTGTCAACTTGGAGCTGGCGGATCCCTTTCGGGGTCCATCCCGACTTGCATTTGCCGATTGGCAACACATCAAACTGATTTGGTTGCTGATACGAGGTTTTCCCCGCAAACGAATCAAGCTGTGGCGTCCTAGCAACGACCTGTTGTCAAGACGTTAACGTGAGCACGCTTGGGGTTGTGGCTTGAAAGACTGGTGATGTAGCTTAGGTGGTGTTGGACGGGCGCCAGTCGCGCCGCGTTGTTTGTCCAATTGCACGTGTGAGCCAGTTGGCTCCGCTTTGTTCGCGTTTTTCCGTGCAGAGTTTTCTTAGTCAGCGTTTGTCAAACCGGTCCAGCCAAGTGTGCTGTGAGCCTGGAAGCGTTCTTGTCGCTTTTGGTGTGCTCATGCGTCTGGCGTGGCTCCGGTCGCCTAGTCCGCTCTCAGCCGAGGGTGAGACCATGATGTGATTCTGCGAGGAGCGACAAGTATGAGCTGGACCGATGAGCGAGTGGATCTCTTGAAGAAGCTTTGGTCTGAGGGCCTAAGCGCAAGTCAGATCGCGGGACGGCTTGGCGGCGTTACGCGGAATGCCGTGATCGGTAAAGTCCATCGCCTTGGTCTTTCCGGGCGCGCCACAACATCCCGCATCAAATCAATGCGCCCGCGCTCTCGTGTCCCGGCAGCACCGAAACGTCAGATAAAGTCGCGCTTTGCTGCAGGCGGAAACCCTGCTGTTCGCGCCCTTTACGAACCGACAGCGGAACCTTTCCAGCCGGCTGCCGACGAACTCGTCATTCCAATGGAAGAGCGCAAGTCTATTCAATCGCTCTCGGAGTCGTGCTGCCGTTGGCCGATTGGCGATCCGCAAAACGGAGATTTCCATTTCTGCGGTAAGACCAAAGTTCCGGGCTTGCCCTATTGTGAGTACCACGCACGTCGCGCGTTCCAACCACCACAGTCTCGTCGCAAGGCGCCAGCAGCTTCAGAGGTGCCAGCCAATACGCCAGCTGTAACCGACGCCAGTAGCGACAACGAAACGGCCAAGGAAACGGTCTGAGTTTTCGTTAAAGTGCGTTCACTTCAGATGGAATCAGAGCACGCGCTTTAAGCTTCTGTTTTGGATCATGTTCTTATCGCAAAACCGCGTACAGTTTTGCGGAACATGATCTAAGTGCTCAACGATACGCGATATTGCATGTCGTGTTTGATCAACTGATCTAAGTGTGACTGCTGATTGAGGGCACTAGATCATCAGGCGATTTATCTCAATCACCCGATGATCGTCGTATGTTAGCGTTCGCGCCGGTCTACGCGAAAAACCGGTGTCCACTTTTTCGCCCGGCGCTATAGAGGTCATGCCGATGTGGAACCACATCCGGCAGCGGGGGGAGGGAGTTGGGCTGCAAAGTCCGACTCCCTTTTTTATCCAACCCAGCTGCTTTTGCATCGGCCGCGCGTGGACACAGGCAGCCTGTCGATAGACCAGCAGACAGTCATGTCATGAAGCGTCGTGTTAAGACGTGGGTTCTTTATGGTGCTCGCCGAGCACATAACCTGCGCCACGCACTGTGCGGATTGGATCGCTTTCTTTTCCGCGGATCAAAGCCTTACGAAGTCGGCCGATGTGCACGTCAACGGTGCGCTCATCGACGAAGGCATCACGTCCCCAAACACCATCAAGCAATTGCGAGCGAGACAAAACGCGGCCGGGGCTTTCCATCAGGAATTCCAGCAGCCTGAACTCAGTCGGGCCGAGCCGCACCTCACGCAAGCCGCGCGTGACGCGATGCGCTGCGCGATCTAGCTCAATGTCGGCAATGCTGAGGACTTCAGCCATTCTGTCGGGCGCTGCCCGGCGCAGGATTGTGCGAACGCGGGCCATCAACTCGGGCACTGAGAATGGCTTGACGACGTAGTCGTCTGCGCCTGTATCCAACCCCCGGATGGCATCGCTTTCCTCGCCACGCGCCGTGAGCATGACAATCGGAACGGCCTTGGTCTCGGGCTTGTTGCGCATACGGCGACACAGTTCGATGCCTGAGACGCCTGGAAGCATCCAATCGAGCAGGATGAGGTCGGGTTTGTCCTCCGCAACCAAGATCTCCGCGTCCTCGCCGGTTTCAGCATGGGAGACACGAAAGCCCTCGGATTCCAGATTGTAGCGGAGCAGTTCCGCCAACGGGAGTTCGTCTTCGACGATGAGTACTTTGGCCGTCATTGGACTATGTTCGTTTTGCCGTGGAAATTGATGTTCATGTTTTCAGTTGTGTCTTTGTCTTCGGCGGATGCGCACGGACCTGAGAATTTCTGACAAAGCGCCGAGGATCGTTAAAAGCCTCGCGCACGCCAGATCGTAACCCTAGAGCGTGTTGATGAGTGTCAGGCTCGTGTCGTCTCCCTTTGGTCGGTCGTCCATCAACTTGCTGCCGGTGGTCAACAGATAGATGTTTTCAGCGATGTTCGTGGTGTGGTCGCCAACGCGCTCAATGTTCTTGGCGCCAAACAGCAGATGGGTCGCGGTCCCAATGTTGCGCGGGTCTTCCATCATGTGGGTCAGAAGCTCGCGGAACAGTGAGTTGTAGTAGTCGTCGATTTTCCGATCCGAGTGCCAGACAGCCAGCGCCTTATCGGCGTCGCGCTCGGCGTAGGCGTCGAGCACCTCCTTTAGCTGATTGAGCGCCAGCTCGATCATGTGGGTCAGGCCCGTCATCAGAGGTTTTGGGTGGGGCTCATTGGCGATGGCGAGTGCGCGTTTTGCGATATTTTTTGCAAGGTCTCCGACGCGCTCAAGATCGCTCGCGATGCGGATAGACGCCATGATCCGTCTGAGGTTTTCCGACTTCGGCTGCCGCTCTGCGATCAAGTCAATCGCCAGAGTTTCAATGGCCTTTTCGAGATCATCGACTTCACCGTCCGCTTTTACGACGCGGGCCGCCAGCTCTGGATCTCGCTGCACCAACGCATCGAACGCCTGGCCGAGGTTCTGCTCGGCGAGACCGCCCATTTGGCTGATCAAACGATCGAGATTGGCGAGGTCTTCTTCAAATGTCCGAAGGCGTGATGATGGTTGCATGTTTATAGGATCAACCTCCTTAGGCCGATGACCTGCACGTTGCTGACTTTGCGGCTCCATCGCTGAGTGAGCCGGTTACCGTTGAGCCAACGATGCGCAGTGCGCCGCATCAGCCAAACCGACCGAAGATGTAATCTTGCGTGCGCTTATCTTTCGGGCTTTCGAAGATCTGAGTGGTGTCGCCATATTCGACCATGTAACCGATATGGAAGAAGGCCGTTTTTTGCGAGACACGCTGCGCTTGTGCCATTGAGTGCGTCACGATCATGATCGTGTAGTTCTGGCGTAGTTCGTGGATGAGTTCTTCGACCTTCGCTGTCGCAATGGGGTCAAGAGCGGAACACGGCTCATCCATGAGGATGACGTCTGGTTTGGTTGCGATCGCGCGCGCGATGCATAGACGTTGTTGCTGGCCACCTGACAGACCGGTGCCAGGCTCTTTTACGCGGTCTTTAACTTCGTCCCACAAGCCCGCACGTTGCAGACTTTCTGTGACCAGTTCTTCCAATTCGGTCTTGTCCCTAACGAGACCGTGGATCGTCGGGCCATAGGCGATGTTGTCGAAGATGGACTTTGGGAACGGGTTTGGCTTCTGGAACACCATACCGACGCGTGCACGAAGCTCTACGACGTCCAAGTCAGGGTCGTGGATGTCTTGTCCATCGATGTGGATGTCACCCGTCACCTTGGCGATTGGGATCGTGTCGTTCATGCGGTTCACGCAGCGAAGGAACGTCGACTTTCCGCAGCCTGATGGTCCGATGAGTGACGTCACCGCGTTAGACGGGATTTCAAGGTTAACGTCGAACAGCGCCTGCTTATCTCCGTAAAAGACGCTCACGTCCTTTGCGGAAACCTTGGTTGCGTGGTGGTCGACGGATGCTGGGGCAGACGACGCCGCCGGTGCTTCCAATGTGTCAGCTTGCTGATCCATAGTCGTCTATTGCCTCACCATTTCCGTTCAAACTTACGACGCAGATACACCGCCGTGGCGTTCATTACGAACAAAAAGACCAAAAGAACCATTGTTGCGCCCATAGTTCTTTCAACAAATCCGCGCTCGGCTTCGTTGGCCCACATGTAAATCTGGACCGGAAGAGCAGTCGCTGGTTCTAGGGGTGTCGACGGCGCATCGACCACAAAGGCCACCATGCCGATCATCAACAAGGGTGCTGTCTCACCGAGAGCCTGGACGAGACCAATAATTGTGCCTGTCAGAATGCCAGGCAGCGCCAGTGGCAAAACGTGATGGAACAACGTCTGCATTTTTGACGCACCGACGCCAAGTGCTGCTTCACGGATCGATGGCGGTACGGCCCGGATCGCAGCGCGGGTCGCGATGATGACGGTTGGCAGTGTCATCAAGGATAGCACCAGCCCGCCGACGAGGGACGCAGAGCGGGGCAGCCCCAAGAAGTTGATGAAAACGGCCAGCCCGAGAAGGCCGAACACAATCGAAGGGACCGCTGCGAGGTTGTTAATGTTGACCTCGATCAGATCCGTAAACCGGTTCTTGGGCGCAAACTCTTCGAGGTAAGCTGCGGCCGCAACGCCGATGGGAACCGCGAGCAGAACAACCGTCAGCATCATGAAGAAAGAGCCGATGACGGCGACGTAGAGGCCTGCCGTTTCAGGCTGCGATGACGCACCAAACTGGAAAATCCCCCAGTTGAAGCGCTTCTCGAGCTTGCCGTCAGCAACCAGTTTGTCGATCCACGCGATCTGCTCGTCATTGAGCTGACGACGTGCTTCCGGAACGGCCCGATCGATTGAGCCCTTCAAAAGTGAATCGACATTGCCGCTTGCGATCAGGTCGATCGGGATGGTCGTGCCAATGACGGAGCGATCATCGAAGATTTTCTGGCGGATCTGAAGATCGATCCCACGCGAAAACATTTCCCGCATTTCACGCTTTTGCTTGCGTGTCGGCTTTTCAATGCCAAGCGTCTCAATCAGTGCGGTTCTTGCAATGTTGTTGTAGCTGGCCAACCGGATTGAGCGATCGGTGATGTTTCCATCACTGTCCTTGAACTCGCTCTCGGGTAGTTGAACCTCAAGCGTGTAGTAGGACTGTAGGAATGCTGACCATCCCTTTGTGATGATGGATGTGAACAAGATCACCAGGAAGGCCATCGCAATGGCCAGTGCGATCAGTCCGTAAGCTTGGAAGCGGCGCTCTGCTGCGTAGCGACGCTTCAAAAGGGCGGGGTCATTCAAACGTGCTTTCACATCGCCTGAGGTTACGCCGGCCGCAGTCGTGTCGGTGGTTGCCATCTTATTCGTACTGCTCCCGGTACTTGCGGACGATGTAGAGTGCGTAAATGTTCAGCGCCAGCGTGACGACAAACAGCGTCAGGCCGAGTGCGAACGCCACAAGGGTCTGCGGTGAGTTGAATTCAAGGTCGCCTGTCAGCTGCGAGACGATTTTCACCGTGATCGTAGTCACTGGCTCAAGCGGATTTAACGTCAGGTTTGCGGCGATACCGGCCGCGAGGACCACAATCATGGTCTCACCAATTGCCCGAGATGCTGCGAGCATCACCGCGCCGACGATGCCTGGGAGCGCGGCCGGTAAAACCACTTTTCGAATGGTTTCGGACTTCGTGGCGCCGAGCCCGTAACTGCCTTCACGCAGTGCTTGAGGAACCGAGCTAATAATGTCGTCCGACAGCGATGACACAAAGGGGATGATCATGATGCCCATGACGATGCCTGCGGTCAGCACGCTGGACGCTGAGATACTGAGCCCGACGAGTTCACCCACGTCACGCAGAAACGGGCCAAATGTGATCAGCGCAAATAGGCCGTAAACAATTGTCGGGATCCCAGCAAGAACTTCGAGTACCGGCTTGGCGACGCCACGGAACCGCGAGCTCGCATACTCAGACATGTAGATCGCGGCGTAGAGCCCAATCGGAACCGCCACTAGAAGAGCCACGATGGAGATAAACATCGTGCCCCAAAGAAGTGGGATAAGCCCAAACTGCCCTTCGGCACCGCTGAGTTCGCGTCCAACAGATGAGAACCTTGGGTCCCAGACGGTCCCGAAGAAAAAGTTCGACAGGGACACTTTCTGGAAGAAGTTGATCGTTTCAAACAGGACTGAAGAAATGATCCCGATTGTGGTTAGGATCGCCACGGTCGAGGCCGCTATTAAGACGCCTTTGACGACGCCCTCAACGCTGTTGCGTGCTTTTAGCCTCGGGCGGATCCGCGCGATGGCATAGAGGAAGCCGAGGATCGCGAGGACCGCAGCTATGCCTGTGATGATCCACCGACTTAGGCTTCGATACTCTGCGGTATCATAGGCTGCTGAAATCAAGAATGGCTCGGGTGCGGACCCCAATACAACGCCTTTATCTTGCAGCAGTGTCTGTGCGTTTGACATTGGCGAGAAGCCAAGACGCGAGCGTTCAACTTCTTTGTAATCCTCCGCGCTCAGTCGCGGCAACCCGGCGGCGATCGCGTTAACCTGGTTCATGATCAGGTTCTGCTGTGGGGCGCTCAATTCCTGAATGCTGCTTGGCAGTTCTGCTTTTACCAAGCCAGTAATTAACGTTTTCTCTGCGCCAGCCCAAGCAAGGACCAAGATCAGCGCAGGAAGCACCGTCCATATTCCAGCATAGGCACCATAGTAGCCAAGGCGAGAATGCATCTTTGTATCAGGCGTATTGCTTGCGGACCTTGCCTTTGCAATTCCGACTATAAAGGCAACAATTCCAGCGATCAAAAGCGCCAGGATAATCAGTGTCGTTGACACAATGCCCCCCGTTGACCGGTTTCGGCCGTTGCAATGCGAACCACGATTCACAATCGTGTTTCAGTCTTCGTGCAGCTCGTTACTCGTCTCGGCCCTGGGTCGTGACGTGAGCACACTCACAATTGAATTGTTCGGTTCAAGTCTGTAGTCGTTCTGCCGCCATGCGTTGGATCACCTCCGGTTAGTGGTAATCCCGCCCCAAACGACCTAACGTTGAAAGGTCATCAGTTTGGACCGACTACAAGCTTCAATCGAACCCCGCTCAAAAAGGGCCCTCGCTGGTTGCGAGAGCCCCGAGAGAGAAAAACGACTTACATCGTTTTCAATTCTTTGACGGCAGCTTGGAGCTGGTCGAGTTCTTCTTTCGGCATTGGGACGAGGCCGTACTCAGCGAGTGGGCCGTCTTCACCGATCATCTTGGTGGATGTGAAGAATTCAACGTACTCTTTGAGGCCAGGGATAACGCCGATGTGGTCTTTCTTGACGTAGAAAAACAACGGACGAGACACAGGGTACTTACCTGTTGAAATCGTCTCAACAGTTGGCTGGATGTCGCTCATTGTTGCGACTTTCAACTTGTCTGTGTTGTTTTCGTAGAAAGACAGGCCGAAGACGCCAACGCCTTCTGGGTTCGACTGAAGACGAGCCAACGTTTCTGTGTAGTCACCGTCGATGTCAACAGCACCACCGTCCTTGCGGACTTTGTAGCAAGACTTTGAAGCTGATTTTTTGGCTTTCTTGTCGGAAGCGCCAGTTGCTGCCAAGTGCAGGTCGTATGCGCCGTCGGCTTTACAGCCGACTTTGAGAACTTTCTTCTCAAAAACTTCGCGCGTGCCGTGCTTTTCACCTGGGATGTAGGCGACGATCTTCCAAGCTGGAAGCGTGTCGTTTACGTCTTTCCAAGTTTTGTTTGGGTTGTCGATGAGCTTGCCGTCTTTCACCACTTTCTCGCCGAGCGCGAGGAAAACGTCTTTAGGCTCAAGCTTCCAAGCCTCGCCCTTCGCGTCAGTTGCGAAAACGATGCCGTCATAACCGAAGCGGATTTCCATTACGTTCTTGACGCCTTTTTCAGCACAAGAAGCAACTTCTTTGTCTTTGATTTTCCGCGACGAGTTGGCGATGTCGATCGTGCCGGCACCTACGCCTTGGCAGAACTGCTTCAGGCCAGCAGATGAACCGCCGGACTCGATGACAGGTGTTTTGAACTTGTCGAACGCCTTGCCAAATTCTTCAGCGACGATGTTCGCATATGGAAGCACGGTTGAAGAACCTGCAACCTGAACCTGGTCACGCGCCGAAGCTGTGCCTGCGAACGCAAATGTTCCAGCAACAGCCGCCGCAGCCGTCATGGCAATGAACTTGTTGTTCACGCTAATCTCCCTGATCCAATTGATCTCTAGGGTTTTTCGGGGGTGTATCAGTCTCAGCCTCCCGACCAACGCCCTCTTGCGTCAGTGGCTGCAGGATTAGACTATAGTCACTGTACTTTTATGACAATCTAAGTGTTTGCTTTTGTTTTATTTTTCTGATTTCGTGCTTTTGAGGTGCTCAAATAGGTTAATTCGTCAAAGCGCATATCGAAGGACGACCCGATCTTCGGCTTGGATGTGATGTCCAGTTCACCACGGTGCCGGGTCACGATGTGCTTGACGATGGCCAGCCCAAGGCCAGTTCCGTCGACGTCTCTTGACGAGTTTTGCGCACGGTAAAACCGCTCGGTTAGGCGCGGCAGGTGTTTTGCGTCGATCCCTGGGCCGCTATCTCGAACCGTGAGTGTCAGTGTACCAGGGCTGCCTTCGACGCTTACGGCCTCTGTCACGGACACCTCGATCTCGACACCCGGCCCACCATATTTCTGAGCGTTCTGCACAAGATTGAGCAGGGCTTGGACAATCTCATCGCGCTCACCGCGAATGCGAGCGGGACGATTTAACTCGAACACCTGCAGCTTGGCGTTAGACCCGGCAATGATCGGCTCAAGAGTTTGCGCAACGTACCGGGCGACCTCGTTCAAATCGACGACACCGTTAGGGGGTAGATGCGCGCGCATTTCGACTCGGGTCAGCGAAAGCAGGTCTTCGATCAATCGCGTCATGCGGACAGCTTGAGTATGCATGATCGCAAGAAAACGCCGTTGCGCCACGGTATCGTTCTTTGCAGGTCCCTGGATCGTTTCGATGTAGCCTTTCAGCGACGCCAACGGAGTCCTTAGCTCGTGCGATGCGTTGGCGACAAAGTCGGCCCGCATCGTGTCCAAGCGATCCTGTTCTGTCAGGTCACGAAAGACGATCAAAACATCAGGGATGCTGTCGCTCGGCTTGTCTGTCGCAAGCGGCGTCAGTGTTGCAGAAATCCGGCGAGGCAACGGGACACGCTCGATAATCTGGATGGTCTGGTGTCCTCGGTCGTCCGCAATGTGCTCGATCGCATCATGCAATGCCGGGTGGCGGAGCACTGAGGAAATCATCGCACCAAGGCGGACCGATGGGAACAACTCGACTGCGGATGCGTTGTGGTGGACGATATAGCCGTGATCATTCAGAGCAATGGCTGGATCGGGGATCGCATCGACAATGATCCGCCAAGATTGTTCGGCTGGGATCGCCCCAATCGCCAGTTCATGTTTTCGCGCTTGTGGCGGCGCAGGATCACCCAGAACGACCGCGCCCATTTTTGGGGCTGGCGTTGCAACCATACTTGCTTCGGCACTTTTCTTGGCCACGTCGGTCTGCCTCATATTAACGTCTCGTCTTGTCTCGTCGGCATACTGCTTTTCCATGCCCCTTCCGCATGACATACACCTCCGAAATGCACTTAGAGCCCAAAGCAGGTCATAGGGTGCCTTCCGGCTATATGCGTGCCAGTTCCTAGCCAGTTAGCCGATACATCATATACTCTGTCATGAGAGTGATGCGTGCCGATTGTCTGAAATACGCGTTAGACGCATAGGCTTATTCACGCTCACCAACACATTCGCCTTGACCGCATCATGTACAGACTGCGTAGCATACCGCCCCTGACCATGTTCGTTTCCAACGCTAAACTGTTGTGGCGTGCCAAAGACCGAAATTGGCGCCTGCCCCGCGGTATAACGGTGGCGCACCAACGGCCATGACAGGCGGCAGTATCGTACAACAACGTGACAGTTGAACGTCGATTTCTACACGAAAGCACTCAAATGGCGAAAAACGAGACATCGAAAATGGCTAAAGGGACCACGGACAGATCGGAGGAGATTGCCGCGGGTGCAATGGACAAAACCGGTGCCGATAGTGTGCAAGACATCCTCCTGAATGGGTTCGACCTTGATTCAGCCGATCTTCCTGACGCCATTGCAGATAATGCGTTTACGTCTGGTGGGTTCCCATACACAAAGAAGCTGAAGCGAAGCTCATATGAGAAAACGCTCAAGAAGCTTCAAACGGAACTGGTGAAGCTACAGCTTGA
>JBCBRD010000033.1:1618-20988 GCA_039819885.1 Pseudomonadota bacterium | reverse complement strand
ATCCGAAACAGAGATGCAGAAACCCAGCGCATCTTCGAAGCTTTCTCCATCGCACCAGACGCCTGCCTTGGCCTTGCTGAGCGTGATGACAACGAGGCCCTACCACCGCGCGCAACGATTGAGCAACACCTGTCCAAACTCAAAGCTGACCGAGACAGACTGGGCGGCGTCAATCTTGCGGCCGATGACGATCTTAGAACCATCGCTGACGAGGTCTCTCGTATCAACGAGGAACGAAGCGACGTTGAAGAAGGTGTTGCAAAGCTGCGCAGCGCAATCCAGCAACTCAACCGTGAAGGCCGCAAACGCCTCGTTCAAGCCTTTGAAAGTGTAGATGCTCACTTCCAGAAGTTATTCGCGGTCCTGTTCAACGGTGGTGAAGCCCGTCTGCAACTCATTGAGAGTTCAGAAGATCCGCTTCAAGGTGGCCTTGAAATCATCGCCCGCCCGCCGGGCAAAAAACCGGCAACCCTGTCTTTGCTATCCGGTGGCGAACAGACACTGACTGCCCTGTCTCTAATCTTCGCGGTCTTCCTGACCAACCCTTCCCCCATCTGCGTTTTGGACGAAGTAGACGCGCCGCTTGATGACGCCAACGTCGAACGGTTTTGCACGATGATGGAGAAGATGGCCGCCGACACCGAAACGCGTTTTCTTGTGATCACGCACCATCCAATGACAATGACGCGAATGAACCGCTTGTTCGGCGTGACAATGGCCGAGAAGGGTGTCTCTCAACTCGTCTCCGTCGATCTCGAAACCGCACAGGGCTTCCGTGAAGCAAGCTGAACAGACAGGTGTCTAAATGACGTCCAGCGGTAAGGTCAGCGCCCGACCCGGGAAGCCGCTTGGCCGAGGCCAGTTGCCGCGCCGTCAGACCGTGACGTATCTTCTCTACCTCTAGACTCATTGGAGCCAGCTCCTGGCGCTGACACACCCATTGGACCGCCTACGCCGCCGCCAGCGTTACCGCCTCCAACACCCGATGGTCCCGATGCACCAGCTCCGCTGCTAAGCGTGCCAGATGACGTCAACCCAGCCCGCTCCCGTCCATTCGCCTGACCACGGTAGTCGCGCACCGTCATTTTCGGCTTTGGTTTCGTGCCGACGCGGACAACCCGGAATCCAATACCATTGGAGGCCATTCCGCTTGTCACACTTGCTCTCATGGCGAGGTTTAACTGATCAGTGGAGCTGAACCAGCCGCCGCCTTTGACAATTCGCTTTGAACAGTCTGATCCCTTAGCTGCAGCCGGTGCGCCGTGCATATAGTATTGCGGCGACCAACAGTCGGACGTGAATTCCCAGGCATTTCCGTGGACGTCATACATGCCATTATAGTTAGGCGCATAAAGCCCTGCCGGAACAGTCCCATTCGGTGCCCGTGCACCGACATCCCTAAAGTTAGCATCTGCCGCTGAAATCGATGGGCCGGTCGTAAACTCACCCGTGACCCCGCTACGCGCGGCAAATTCCCACTCAATCTCGTTCGGCAGTCGGTATATACGAGACGTCTTACGGCTTAACCAGTCGGTATACTTCACAGCGTCTGTCCAAGACACGCACACAGCCGGGAAGTCATCCTCTTGCGTGAATCCTGGGTTCTCAAATGTACGCCCAGCAACAATCTTGCGCCCGATGCGGCACCGCGCCGACGGTTGATAGCGAGTTTCCATTACAAAGGCTCTGAATTCCGCAACGCTAATTTCGTTCTTGCCGATCCCGTAGGGTCGTCTAAGTGTGACATTCAAGGCAGGTCCCGTCGACAAGCCCCCTTTAACAATCGGGTTAGACGAACCAATCAGTGCGTTGCCCGGCTTGATCATCACGATTTCAGGGCAAACGTCGCAGTCTGCGCTAGCTTTGACGCCAAGCCCGCCTTCTCCAGCACCCTCCGCATCAACCATGGTGACATCCATGTCGGCCCCTTGCAGCCCGTCACCACCCTCATCTTCCAGAACAGCCTTAGTTTTGCCGCCACCACCTTCACCACCAATGGTACCGCGACTGGTTTTCTCACCCCCACCGCCCTTTGTCTGCTTCTCATAGCCATACTCAAACTCGGTGTTGTCTTCGATCAAGAAGAACAACCCGAAAACGGCAGCAAGCATTCCGTACAGCCCGTATTGGATGTAGATCTTTTTGTTGTCTGGAACACCAGAATCAATGAGCCAGGCCATAATCCCGATGCCAGCGAATACCGACAAAAGTGCAATGATTATAAAAAGATTCAGGCTCAACATGGAAAAGCGGCCCCCAAATATTGGCTCAACCATCGAGGCGCAACGCCCCGACTTATAAAAAAACTGTTGGATAAGGCCATTCACATCCACTGGCCTGCGCGGCATTTCGAACCAGACGAAACGTACGACGGGACCGTCACTATTCGCTTAAGAAACCGGTTAAAACAGCGTTTAGCCCTGTCTCCATGCGTCGCAAGATGATGATCTTGAACAAAAGCAAGGTCCGGCAGATGTCCAAGCGCCAACTTTCTAACCGGCAAGGCTCTACGTTGGTCGCAAGGCGGCTTTCTTGACACCCCAAAACCCCGTATCTAAGGTCCGCGCGACCGCATGCTTTTCCCGCATCTCCGCCATTCCCAGACGATGTGAAGGCACACTCATGTCACGCTCCGACGATCGCGATAAGCAAGTTCGGGGCGAGATCAGTGCGGCCGATCGGGAAGCGTTCAAACGGCGAGCAGCCGAACTGGATGGAAAACTACGCAAAGCGCGTGCCGACGATGAGACCGCATCATCCAAAGCCCGCTCTGCAGAAAAAGGAAACGCGAATGGCCGGGAGATGGGTCGCGCGTTGAGACTATCGACGGAGCTGGTCGGCGGTATCGTTGTCGGCGTTGGGCTCGGAATTCTATTCGACAAACTCTTCGGCACATGGCCGTTGATGTTTATCCTGTTTTTCTTGCTGGGCGCAGCAGCAGGCATGATGAATTTGATGCGCTCGGCGATGAAGATCAAAACTGGCCCGACGGACCCTTCCAAAGGACCGTCAGTGCCTGATGATGAAGACGACGACAGGTAGGAGATACCATCGTGGCAGCCGGTTCCAGCCCGATCGAACAATTCGAGATCAAAGAGTACTTCCCGATTGAAGTCTTTGGTCTCAACGCGTCATTCACGAATTCATCCCTCTACATGGTGATCGCGGTCGCACTGATTTCACTCTTTTTGATCCTGGCGATGGGCGGCCGTTCATTGGTCCCAACAAGGATACAATCGGTTGCGGAGCTGATTTATGAGTTTGTCCGCGACACGGTGAGAGAAAACGTCGGCCCCAAGGGCATGCAGTTCTTCCCACTCGTGTTCTCTTTGTTCATCTTCGTTTTCGTCCTGAACCTTTTGGGCATGATCCCAATCCCAGGCGTCACCTTCACGGTCACCAGCCACCTTGCTGTGACAGCCGCGATGGCGCTCTTGGTAATCGGCATCGTCATTGTGTATGGCTTCTATAAGCATGGACTGGGTTTCTTGGGCCTGTTCGTGCCTTCAGGCGTTCCGGGCTGGCTCTTGCCGCTCATGGTCGTGATTGAAGTCATTTCATTCATCTCGCGACCGGTTAGCCTGTCTGTGCGTCTCTTCGCAAATATGTTGGCTGGCCACATCGCTTTGAAGATCTTCGCCGGTTTTGTTGGCCTCCTTCTTGGCGCAGGCATTTTCGGCATCCTTCTTTCACCGCTTCCGCTTCTTCTGACAGTTGCGCTGACAGCCCTCGAAGTGCTGGTGGCCGTCCTGCAAGCCTACGTCTTTGCGGTCCTAACCTGCATCTACCTCAACGACGCTGTCGAAGGTGGACACCACTAACCTCTTGAATTTCGCCTTTCATTCCAACGTTCAGTTCAACCAAACACGACCCAACTAAGGAGTTTCAAAATGGATCCAGAAGCAGCCAAATACATCGGTGCTGGCATTGCATGTCTCGGCATGGCCGGAGCTGGTATTGGCCTTGGAAACCTGTTCGGCCAGTTCCTGTCCGGAGCACTGCGCAATCCTTCAGCAGCCGACGGCCAGCGCGCAACGTTGCTTCTCGGCTTTGCTCTGACAGAAGCCCTCGGCATCTTCTCGCTGCTGATCGCTCTTCTTCTTCTGTTCGCCGTTTAATCGCGGCATCAGCAGATCACCCACGCCAACACTAATGGCGTGGGTAGAGCTTGATCTCAAAGTATGAGACGACCTTGGCCTTGGGCGAAACATATGCTTTTCGAAGCACCAACTTGCCCAGGCTCTCACAACCAATAGCTGCCCACTCAATGGGCCTTGCCGCGGTCTTTTTAGCCGTGGCCCAATGAAACAACTCTCGCGAAAAAGGTGTCTCAGTCGCCATGGCTTCACCAAAAAGCTCGGAACTCCAAACCGGAACAGAGGCCGCCGGCCCAGGATCCGGCGGTGGCTTCCCACCGTTCAATCCCGAGACCTTCGCGCCTCAACTTTTCTGGCTGGTTCTCACCTTTGGCGCGCTCTATCTGATCATGTCGCGTATCGCCCTGCCCCGCATCGGCGAGGTTATTGAGGAACGCCACGAACGCATTCAGCGCGACCTGGACAATGCCGAACGCCTCAAGGAAGAGACAGAAGCGGCAATGCAAGCTTACGATCAAGCACTGGCGGACGCTCGTGCAAATGCATCCAGCATTGCTGGAGAGACACGTGAAAAAGTCACCTCAGAGATCGATGCACGGCGCACAGCGGAAGAAGCTCAGTTCTCAGCAAAGATCGCCGACGCAGAAGCGCGCATTTCAAAGACACGCGAAGAAGCACTTTCGAATGTCGATAGCATCGCCAGTGATCTTGGTGTCGCAATGGTCTACCAACTGATCGGTGAAGAGGCGCCCAAGGACGAAGTCCAAAAGGCTCTTTCATCGACCGCCGGTAAATAAGGAAACCGACCCATGCCGTTTCTCGCAGCCGGTGCATCATTCATCGACAACCCAGAAAACTGGGTCGTCATCTCGTTCCTGATTTTCTGCGGCATCCTCGTTTATATGGGGGTACCGGGAATAATGGCGAAAGGTCTGGATGACCGTGCCGAGCGCATCCGAAAAGAGCTGGATGAAGCCAAAACCCTGCGCGACGAAGCCCAGAAGCTTCTTGCCGAATATCAGCTCAAGGCGCGCGAAGCTGAAAACGAAGCCAAGTCTATCATCGAGCAGGCCCGTAAAGACGCGGCCAACATGGCAAAGACTGCAAACGAGGCGCTTGAAGAAAGCCTCGCACGGCGAACCCGCATGGTCGAAGACAAGATTGCTCGCGCTGAAGCGCAGGCCCTATCAGACGTCAAGGCCGCAGCCGTAAACAGCGCTGTTCGAGCTGCCGAAGAGGTTGTCAAAAAGCGAGCATCTGGTGGCGCAGGCAATACACTGGTTGACCAGAGCATCAAATCACTCGGCAGCAGGCTCAACTAGTGAGGTCTCGCTGATCGCCTTTAGCTTGATAATTATCGGACAAATATGAAAAGCGGAGGCCGATGGCTTCCGCTTTTGTTTTTGCCGAAGGCCCAGACATTGTTCGAGACACGGCCGAATTTAAGCCGCATCGAACGAAACCAGTCCAAAACCAGTTTCGTTTACCAATGATAGGCAAATTCAACGCGGACGAGTAAAGCCAAACCCCAGGACCAAGGCCATGCTGAGCAAGATTGAATCATTCTTCACGTCCATGATGGGCGACGAAGCACCCACCGAGGGACTGTCGGAAAACGAAGTCGCCATCGCGAGCGCCGCCCTGCTGGTGAAATGCGCCAAAGCGGATGGAACGCGCTCAGCGGAAGAAGACGCAAAGCTGCTCGAGGTCATCACAACCGGTCTAAGCCTGTCGGTCGAAGAAGCAGAATCCGTTATCGAGTTCGCTGAAAAGCGCGAGCGTGATGCCCTCGATGTCCATCAATTCACGAAACGTCTGCACGCCAACCTAGGTCGCGAAGACCGGCAGCGAATGGTCGGATGGCTATGGGACATGGCGCAAGCTGACGGAAAAATCGATGGCGACGAATCTCATACAGTTGCACTCATCGCCCGCCTATTGGATGTCGAAGTTCGCGATACCGTGAAGCTTAAGAGGGAAGCAAAACGCAGTTTCGACGCAGGCTCCTAACGGCCAACGCAACCGTGCGCAGACCTCAAGCGGCTCGACTGCGCATGTGATGGGGAAGTAATCGGAGCCTAACCAGCGCCTGGTATCGTGCGGTCAAACGCGACTTGCAGCTGATACTCTCCAGGTCGCGCGCCTTCAGCAACATTGAACGTGATCGACTTCACTGCTGAGAAATAGCCGATCGGTTTATCCGCAGCCACATCAACGCTTACAGCGAGTGTGTCACTCGCAACGGGTGCGCGTGCGGCATCTGCCACAGAGACATTGATCGGGAACGTTAGTGGACCAGAAACGCCTTTCGGGCCAAGCAGGACCCGGCCGGAAAATCCATACTTCACCGTCACCCGGCCCGTCTCAATAAAGCATTCGCGTGCCGTTTTGGTAATCTCACCACGATGCTTGATCGCCAAGCCATCGCCGATGCGACCATCTTCATAAATCGTGACATGATTGTCGGATGCAGCAACTTCAAATTTTGGGCAGCCATGCGCGATACCGCCGCCAACGCCTGCAGGCCCGGTACCGGTATAATCGGCCTTCGCCGCTGATAAGAGCTGCTCTTCAGTGACAGCGCTGACTTGCACTTGATCATTGGAAGATCCACCGAACATGGAATTCCCAAGCCCGGATGTGATCGAAGACAACCCGCACCCACTTACAAGAGCTGAAGTTGCCAAAACACCGGCAAGCGTTGTCGTGTGTTTCACCAATCCGAGCGCCCCTATGGAAGCTGAAAGAATACGTTCCTTCACTGCCGTCCAACTCCTGTCGTGGCTGCTACGGAAGCAATCCACTCATTCCCCCAAAAAGCCGACAAATCCGGAGTTACCCCCCGATACGCTCACGAACGCCGACTCACTTTTTTTACACCGGTATCAACACACTACCAAGTAGTTACGCTTTTCAGCGGTTGACAGCCGTGGAACGTTTCAGATCGATGCACTCTTTCCACAGCCCAATTTCCAGTGCATCAAAGGCAAACCAAGCCTGCAAACGACGACAATACTAAGTCACCCGCAGTCAAAGCCTATTCACGCGAAGCCGCTAACCTGAGTGCTCCATGACCAGCAGCCCTGAAACGTCCAACAGATCGCCTCAACGCCCGGCTTTGAAGGTTCTTCTGGCCAATCCTCGCGGCTTTTGCGCAGGTGTCGACCGCGCGATCCAAATCGTTGAACTTGCTTTGGAAAAGTACGGTCGGCCCGTCTATGTGCGGCACGAAATTGTCCATAACAAGTACGTTGTCGAGACGCTGAAGTCCAAAGGCGCCGTTTTTGTGAAGGAGCTGGATGAAATTCCCGAGACCGACCAGCCAGTGATCTTTTCAGCACACGGTGTGGCCAAAAGCGTCCCGGCGAACGCCAAAGCCCGCAACATGTTCGTCCTGGATGCGACATGCCCCCTGGTCTTCAAGGTGCATTTCGAGGCACGCCGCGACTATGACGAGGGATACGAGATCCTTTTAATCGGCCATGCGGGCCATCCCGAAGTTGTCGGCACGATGGGGCAACTTCCAGAAGGTGCAGTGAGACTAATCGAGACCGTAGATGACGCGCTGTCAGTCGTCCCCGCCAATCCAGACAAACTCTCATTCGTGACGCAAACAACGCTCTCGGTAGACGATACCGCCGAAATCGCCCAAACGTTGAAAGACCGTTTTCCAAACATCAAAATCCCAGCCAAAGAAGATATCTGCTACGCAACCACCAACCGCCAGGCCGCAGTCAAGGACATTGCACCCGAAGTGGACTGTCTCCTGGTCGTTGGCGCACCCAATTCCTCCAACTCAATGCGCTTAGTCGAAGTGGCCGCGAAAGCTGGATGCCAAAAATCAGCACTCGTCCAACGCGCGGGCGATATCCCATGGGGTGATCTTGCTGACGCGACCGCGGTAGGGCTAACCGCTGGCGCATCCGCACCTGAAGTGCTTGTCGAGGAGGTGATCGACGCACTGGCGCAGCGTTACACGTTAACGGTGGAGGCCGTTACGACGGCCAACGAGACCGTTGCATTCAACATCCCACGCGAACTCCGTGATATGGAACGCAAAGCTATTGCGCTAACGGACGCCGACTGAGACCACAAGGCGCCAAGCGCCGCTGCGTTTAGTCGGCCAACTCAGGCGCACAAGACCCTGACACGCACGCAGACACTTGGAAGACAATCCGACATGGCCGTGTACACCGAAGTCAGCGATTCAGACATCGCACGTTTCTTGTCGGACTATGACGTCGGCGAGCTGCAATCATTTCGCGGCATCGCCGAAGGCGTCGAAAACACCAACTATATGGTCCACACAACCACCGGGCCGCTCATCCTGACGCTCTATGAAAAACGGGTATCTGGTGGTGATCTCCCGTTTTTCCTAGGCCTCATGGAGCACTTAGCCAAAAACGGCCTATCGTGCCCTGTCCCCCTCCGCAACAAGCACGGCGATAACCTGAGCACGCTGGCCAATCGCAGCGCGGCACTCGTGACCTTCCTGGAAGGCTTCTGGTTGCGCGCCCCCGCACCGAGGCACTGCAGGATTGTTGGTGAAGCCCTCGCAAAACTTCATCTCGCCGGAAGCGGCTTTGATATGAAGCGTCCAAACGCGCTAGGCCCGCAAGGGTGGCAGTCTTTATTTGACACGCTCGGCGTCGATCAGATCAACACGATCAAGGATGGCTTGGGCGAAACCATTCTGGCCGAACTCGAAACGCTTCACGCAATGTGGCCAGACGATCTGGAAACCGGCGTCATCCATGCCGACCTGTTTCCAGATAACGTATTCTTCCTAGATGACGATCTCTCAGGCCTGATCGACTTCTACTTCGCTTGCAACGATGCCATGGCTTACGACTTAGCGATTTGCCTCAACGCGTGGTGCTTTGAGCAGGATTTCTCCTTCAACATCACCAAAGGCCAAGCGCTGTTGAACGGTTATGAGAAAGTGCGTCCACTCTCGCAAAATGAGACAGCAGCAATGCCGACCCTGGCACGTGGCGCAGCACTACGCTTTCTTCTAACGCGCTGTACGGATTGGCTTTCGACACCACCCGGCGCGCTTGTAAAGCCACACAACCCGCTGGATTATCTGCAGCGCCTGCAGTTCCATCAAACCGCAAAGAACATCCGTGACTACGGTCACAATCTACGAACGTGACCGAATTCACAACGAACCCATACGAAGGCAACCAGCGCAGAATGGCGAGCGACACGGACAACACATCAAAGCGCGTTACGATCTACACTGACGGCGCATGCTCTGGAAACCCGGGCCCCGGCGGGTGGGGAGCAATTCTGATCTACGGCGAGCACCGCAAGGAATTGCAGGGCGGCGAGGAGGTCACGACCAACAACCGAATGGAGCTGTTGGGTGCCATCTCAGCACTCGAAGCCTTGAATAGAAGAACTCCCGTCGCGCTCCACACAGACTCATCTTACGTCAAGGATGGCATTACGAAGTGGATCCACGGCTGGAAGAAAAACGGCTGGAAAACCGCCGCCAAGAAAGACGTCAAAAACGCTGAACTCTGGCAACGCCTCGACGCGTTGCGGAATGACCACGATGTTGAGTGGCACTGGGTCAAGGGGCATGCAGGTCACCCTGAGAACGAGCGAGCAGATGAACTGGCCCGCGCCGGCATGGAACCGTTCAAGCGACGGTAACCAGGGCTTGTAAACACACTCTGGAATATGCCTGGTTTTGCTGAAAGCGAAACCAGCAGGAGCACTTGGCGGAGCCAAACTTCCCTTGGGCCAGAACCGACCTGCTCAATCACAAAGCGGGAACCTTTTGGGGATGACAGCGCATGGTACATGCGCCAGTGGGCACAGCCACAAAACACACCCCCCCTCCATCACCCCGCTTAAGAGCGGGGCCCAGTAAAGGTAAAGCTTGGGTGGTTCTCACGGGAACTCTGTTTTGTCGAAACAAGTCTAGAGCGCCGGGCGAAAAAGTGGACACCGGTTTTTCGCGTAGACCGGCGCGAACGCTAACATACGACGATCATCGGGTGATTGAGATAAATCGCCTGATGATCTAGGTCCCAGCCTTCGCTGGGATGACGACGGTGGGAGTGATGGCTGTCCAGCCCAACATGAGATTCTGTCTGGTTTTGCCGAAAGCGAACAAGAAATGGGGCCACTAGGCCGAACAGCCGTGAGCGAAAAAGCGAGAGCGATTCCGAAAAAGTCGGACGCGCTCTAAATGCTGTCGCCAACCATGGAGCACAGTGTTTCAGCGCTTGATTTATCGTGCACTGGTGGCGCTTCATCGATATTGAGAACCTTCACGACGCCATCGTCAACGAGCATCGAATACCGCTTCGAGCGCGTGTTCAGGCCGAAATCGGACAGGTCGATATCAAGCCCCGTGGCTTTGGCAAACTCCGCGTTGCCATCCGCGATCATCTCAACTTTGCCGGTTGCACCTGTGGCCTCCGCCCAGCTCGTCAAAACAAAGATGTCATTCACAGACGTGCAAACGACAGCATCGACACCTTTTGAGGCCAACTCGTCCAACTTACCCAGGAAACCTGGCATATGCTGTTTGTGGCATGTTGGTGTAAATGCGCCCGGAACAGCAAACAGCGCCACTTTGCGCCCACCAAAGACCTCTGCCGTGGTTTTCGGTGCGGGACCCTCATCGCCCATCACAGTAAATTTCGCTTCAGGCAGCTTATCACCAACGCCGATTCCCATGGTCGTCTCCACATTCAAATTTGGATTGAAGACTTTGCGCTCTAGGGAGCCGCAAAGCCATACGGTTGATCAAACAAGCGGTAAAACTGAGCCGCCTCAATCAAAGTCAAACTGGCATAAACCCCGGCGATGATTTGGCCAAGTGCAATCTGGACCAGACGGACAAGCATCTTCAAATCAACGCAGAGGGATAGCAGCCGTGACACCACCTGCTGCCGTAACCAGCGTGGCATCGAGCTGTGTAATGCCTTTGCTCGCAGCCGGAAGCCCATCTGGCAGCGAGATGGAAAACAGCTTCTTGCCTTGCCCCTGATCTGACACCTTGACAACTGACGCAATGAACAGTCCACGGGGCGCCTCAGCAAACAGATCGGTTCCGGTTGCACCCACGCCAAAATCAACCTCAACCCAAACCGTTGCCTTGCCCGCTTTCGTTTCAACACGCGACGTCACCACGCGCGGGAGGCCTCCGTCGGCAGTGATAGGTTTAGGCACGGCATAGACCGCATCGATCAACCGGGAGGCAGCGATGGCATCAGGGCCACTACTGCTAGAAGCCCCACCACTAGCTCCCGAACTGGTTGGACGGCCAAAGAAAGCTCCGCGATCCCCGCGCGGATTGATAACCGCCGACAAACCCGCTTCCGCTGGAATGCAGATTTCTTTGCAGACGCCATAGAACAACCCAAGCCGCAGGGTCATCGGCTGGCTTTCGTTGAGTGGCTCGGCAACAACCGGCAGGATCAGCGCATCCTTATAGCCGATCGCGTACCCATACTCACCGACGTAGCGCTTCGGGGTTGGGAAGCCGACTTTGACAGCTTTGACGTTTGTGGAACCTGACCAATCCAATTCAGGCGGGATCCCACCGTCCGTACCCGGATGCCGCCAATAGGTTTTGTATCCATCAGACATCTCAATCTGAATTCCCGCTAGGACGCCCGAGCGAATTATAGCGTTCGGCGCAATCACGCGTTCAGCATCACTCTGCACCTGCGGACGAGCACCGGGCAATGCGATCAGCCTGGCTTTTGACGCATGGCCAACATCCCATGGACCGAAAACCGGCGGGGAAGCCGTGCGGGCATGAACTGTTCCGCCCGCGTGGATGAGCCCGACGCCTAGCAGGACGGTTATCCCGATAACCAGCATCCTGATCACAAATCGCACTCCCAACTGTTATCTGGCCACCGACCGCTTTAAATCGTGATGACACGGGTTTTCGCACAAGCGCCACCGATCGTCTCCTGCCCCCGTGATCACGGTTAGGACAACACGATCAACAATCCGTCTGACCCTTGATCGAAGCAGAGAGTGGGCAACAAGCCATTGAGAAACCATAACACTCAGATAAGAAACGCCTTCACACGGCCATCGTAATGCGAATATGCTACAATTATGAAAAGTGGCAGACAGCCTGATGTTTCGCGAGATCAGTACCTAGACGGACAATTGCTGATTGCGATGCCGGTGATGACCGATCCGCGTTTTCGGCGATCGGTCATATACATGTGCGCACATTCAGAAGATGGCGCCATGGGCCTGGTCATTAATCAACGAGCAGAAGACATTACGTTTCCTGACTTACTTGATCGGCTTGATATTGAAGAAGTCACAGCCACGCCAAGTGCTCAAGACATCACCCAATTCCCAGTCCACCTCGGCGGACCGGTGGAGACCGGCCGAGGTTTTGTTCTGCACTCGAAAGACTACTTTGTCAGTGACAGCACACTCTCAATCAAGAATGAAATCTGCCTCACAGCAACCGTCGACATCCTCAAAGCCATCGCGCACGGGAGTGGACCAGATCAAGCAATCTTGACACTGGGGTATGCAGGCTGGTCGCCAGGTCAGCTCGAAAAAGAAATCCAGTCAAACGGATGGCTGAACTGCCCTGCCGATGAAGAATTGGTTTTCTCGGGAGACCTTGAGACGAAATATGAGCAGGCACTCAATCGTCTTGGTATAGACCCGTCGTTCCTCGTCATGGAAGCTGGTCACGGCTAGCAGAGAGCTAATGGCACAATAGGCTCTTGAATGCACGACACGGCTGAGCCCTGAATGCCTTCAGTCAGCTTGCAAACGAAAAGAGCACTCGTGTCGCCTGGCAAAGGATGCAGCCAACGTTATCGGTCGTGATCCTTCCTACCGCTTCCTGCCGGTCTCTGCACTGGTGGACGAGATGGCGCACCGGAAAGCGACGTATTGGTCGAGCCGGCAAGCTTTGCCAAACTCGCAGCAATGCCTGGTGGAAGCTTGGACAAGTCCGGGCCGCCAAGAGATCCTACGGGCCCGTTTTGATGCTCACCATTTGCGTTTGTATCACCGTTCGTACCAGCCCCATTGCCAGAACCATTCTGTCCGTTTCCAAACGCCCCCGCTGGAGCACCCTGCAGATTTGGTCGTGGGCCGCCAGGGTCATTTGATCCGTTGGCAGAATCCGACGTGGGCCGTGAACCTTGCCCTGCGTCCCCAGACAATTGCGACAATCCAAGGTCCGCCGAGCCTGCTGGCCGGGAAGCCAGGGATGGGATCGGCAGTGATCCCCCCGCTGGTTTTGCAGAGCCGGGTACGGCAGGCGGTCCAGACGGACGCTGACCTGGATTTGGCGCAGCAGCAAGCGGATCGAGTCCAGCCAATTGTGACAGCTGCGATGAAACGTGCGGTTGTGAGGTAGGTGGCGCTGGCGGCCCATCAATCGCACCGCCTTGGGCTTTACCGGAGGCACCGGTCGTCTCAGGCGTTGCCGCTGGCCGTCCGGCGTTCGGAATGGCCGGTGGCAGTGTCGACATCGTCGGCAACCCACCGCTTTGTGGTGGAGCGCTCTGAGACGGAGTTGGAGCAGCGTACCCATCAGATCGTAATTTGGACGCTCCGCTTAGTCCCCCTGCACCGGCCAACCCAGATTTGGAGAGCTGTTCAGTGGAGATCGGTACGCCACGAGCCATGGGTCGAACAAAACTCTTCGGCAGCGCATCAATGATCCCACGTTGATATGGACCTTCGCTGGCAGAAGGTTGTTGTGGGCGGTCACCATTTGAACCCGGCGGTGGCATACCTGGTGGAGTTCCACGAGTTGGCTTTGCAGCGATTTCCGGTGTCTGTTCAGGTGCAGGTGGTCGCGTCCGCGTTCCCGCCCCTTCATCAACTCGGCCCTTGCCTTTCCGACGGGCAGTCGAGCTCTTTGCAGCCAGTGGTGTTGTCTTTTTGCTCTGCGCTGTCGATTGGTCTGTGATCAGAGCCTTGGGATTGCGCTTCAAGCGGAACAATCCGGCAGACTCGATGTTGCGTTCTGAGCGCTTCACGATACGCAAAAGCTGGATCACCTCAGCTTCGGACATCGGTTCACCGTAGTAGTATCCTTGCGCGTATTCACATCCGATCGAGCGCAGGAAGCTCACTTCGTCTGGGTTTTCAATGCCTTCCGCCACGACCGTTTTCCCCAACTCATGAGCGAGCGCCACCACAGACCGGACAATCGCCGGTCCCGTTCCCTCACCATCACCCGCATCATCAGCCATGAACTGGCGATCAATCTTGATGGTATCAAAAGGAAAACGTCGGAGGTAGGCCAATGAGGAGTAGCCGGTTCCAAAATCATCCAGTGCAATGTCAGCACCCGCTGCACTGAGGTTCTTCAGCAGATCAACCGCAGCCTCAGGGTTCTCCATCACAAGCGACTCAGTGATTTCCAGACGCAGCGTCCCCTTCTGAAGCATGCCCCGTCCGAGAAGATGACGAACGTCCTGAACCAGATCCTGGCGCAACAATTGGCGGCTGGAGACATTGACACTTACGAACAACGGACGCTCAACGCGTGGCAATTCCTTATGCCAGACCGACGCTGTTTTCGCAGACGTATTCAGGACATAAGACCCAAGCGAATGAATGAGGTCGCTTTCCTCGGCAATGGGTACGAATGCAAACGGGGACAGCAGCCCTTTTTTCGGATGCTCCCAGCGCACCAGCGCTTCAAAGCCTGCGAGTTCTTCGGTCGGCAAATAGATAATCGGCTGATAGTAGACTTTGATCTGTCCGCTCTCGAGCGCGCGCCGCAACTCGGTCTCAACCTCCAGGCGATCATCGACCATTTCGCGCATTTCAGGCCGGAAGATCTCAACTTTGTCAGCACCGTTGCGTTTGGCCCGGTACATCGCGATCTCGGCTTCGCGCACGAGATCGCCATAGTCATTCTGGCCATCATAAACCGCGATACCCAGCGAGCCGGTTAGAACAATTTCTTTGCCGGCAATCCGGATTGGCGCACGCATAGCCCGGCGCAATTCTTCAGCAAGTTCGGCCAGCGCACGCGGCTCGCGCTCATCCAGAAGCAGAACTGCAAACTGGTCACCGTTCATACGCGCAAGCGTATCGTCCTCACCAAGTTGGTTCGCCAACCGCCGGGAGATTGTCAGGAGCAAGGTGTCACCGACGACCAGCCCCAGAGCGCTGTTCACGGCATTGAACTTGTCAATATTGATGTACAAGACCGTTGGACGGAGCTGTTTCTCCGTTTGAGCCCGCCGGATTGCAACGTTCAAGCGGTCCAGAAACAGTTCACGGTTCGGAAGCCCGGTTAGGGGACACTTCACCGCATCGCTCAAGAGCCGCTGCTGAGCCTGATGGGTATCGGTCACGTCACGCAGCAAGCCCACACACCGAAGGTTCCGCCCCTCTGCAGTTTCAACTGCGGAAGCTTCAAGTTCAAACCAGCGGTAGGTGTTGTCGGAATGGCGGATTTGGAAATCCGTCTTGATCCGCCGATGCGTGCGCTCCTTCACAGACCACAACAAAAGCTTGAAACGTTCTCGGTCAGACGGATGGATATGGGTGACGAAATCATCCACCTTCGTGGACAGCTCCCCACCGTTCAGACCCAGGGCCGCCTCAACCAGCGGGCTGACCTTGATCTCATCACGCCGCGCGCTCCACTCCCACGTCGCGGCACTCGCACCATCAACTGCAAGGGAACGGATTTGTTGCTCATTGGGGTCCGCGCCGTAAACCGGTTCTAAGGATCGGAAGGCAAACTGGGTCACCGTAAACCCGATCAGTATAACAATGAGCACCAAGCCACCGACGAGCCCGGCAACAACGACGTCGCCTGCCAACCGCCCAGTGAGCGTGACACCGGCTGCAAAAATCCAGACGAGGAACAACATCCAAGTCGGAATGATCGACAACGCCCGGTCTTGCCCGCGAACGGCGAGAAACAGGATCATCATCGCGCCCGCTGCGCCGACCAACAG
This sequence comes from Pseudomonadota bacterium, assembly GCA_039819885.1. Classification (GTDB taxonomy): domain Bacteria; phylum Pseudomonadota; class Alphaproteobacteria; order Rhizobiales; family Hyphomicrobiaceae; genus JBCBRD01. Next base: position 4,946 of record JBCBRD010000033.1, on the reverse strand, counting down.
GAACGAAAGTCGCGCGAATGTCGCTGACAAACGCGGATCCACGACCGCCACCGCGATGAGCGCCAACTGGGCCAAAATCCAGACACTCATCAGCATACGAGCGATGCCGTTCGAGTATCCAAGCCTCAAAAAAGTGTAGAGGAAGATCACCATACTGGCGGCCATCGAAGCTTCCGCCCCGGCCCGGTAGACCGCGTTGTCCTCCGGCTTCAGGTTGAACAGCTTATGGAAAAAGCCGAAGTCGATGCACAGGTAGGCGAGAACACACCAGGCAACCAGTGCAGCCGTCGGGAAAATCGCCTTGTGGTTGGCTGCAAAAATCGCCGTAAGAAACACCGCGAGCAGCCCGGTTAACCCAAGCAACGAGCCATTGAAGAGCTGTCGTTCGCGGACTTTCAGCTCATAAGCCAGAGGCTTCCACAAAAACACCCGCGCAAACCGATCTGACGCCATCTCAACGGCAAACGTAACCGTTTGTCCCGGCTCCAGCGTCAGCCGGAACACATCAGCCCTGTCGCTTTTAATCCGCTCCGGAATAAAACCAATGGAAGGCGTCACAGCCTCAAGACGGCGAGCGTCGAGGTCTGGCCAGATCACCTTGGAGCCAACCAACGTGTACCGTGCGGACGTCAACCAACGTTCCATCACCGTGTCGGTTTCGTTGGTCAACGCAAAGACGATCCAGTTGGGGTTGGTCCCGGCCGTCCGCGCCTTGATCGTCATCCGGCCCACCATGCCATCGCGGCCAGCGGCGGTTTCGACCTGAAGGCTGTCACCGCGGTTGTCGTAAAGCGTGCCGCGCTGTGTGAGCTCTATGACGTCCTTTTTGGCTGGAATAACGATTGTCTCGATCGCGTAACCGGGCTGTGTTCCGGCTACCAGCGCCACCAGACAAATCGACGCCCAGAGCAGGAACGTCTTTATCGTTCCCAAGCGGTCGAGCGTTGCTCCGCGAACCAGTAACAAATGTGCATCGGTCGATTGGCCCGCGCTGAGCGGTCGTGCGTCAACAAGCGGTCCCGTCCACCCTACCTTGGGCAAGCGAGCCGCCAGTTCGTCACAGTATTTTTGACGCCTAAAGGGCATCCCCCGGCCACTCCCCGGCGTTGAAATCGTCGACAATCATGGCGAACAGAACGTGATCTCGCCACGCACCGTTGATCTTCAGGTACTTGCGCGCCAAGCCTTCCTTCCGAAAGCCGCAGCGCTCAAGAACCCGCAAAGACGTCAGGTTATCGGGCATACATGCGGCCTCAATACGGTGAAGGCGTAATTCTTCGAAGCTAAAGGGTATAAGTGCCTTTACCGATCGGCTCATCAAGCCAACACCGGTTTTATCCACACTGAGCCAATATCCCAGCGATGCCGCCTGTGTAACACCCCTGCGAACATTGGAGAGTGTCACCCCTCCACTGACGGACCCGTCCGCTTCATCGACAATCGTAAAGGCGTAGCCGAGGTCTTCCCGCGCCTCACGCTGGTAGTGCCTGATACGGCGCCGAAAAGACGTCTTTGACAGCTCATCACGCGGCCACGCCGGTTCCCACGGACCAAGATGGTCTCGGCTCTTTGTGCGGATTTCGGCCCATTCTGAGTAATCGGTCATAACGAGCGGCCGCAGGGTCACGTCATCCCCGCGAATGATCAGCGGGACGTCCTGGCTGAGACCGGCTCTGAGAAACGCCATGGCGGCATATCTTCTTCTGTTTTGTACAACTCGCCGCTAAGTCTACGCCGGGTTACGGACCAAGAAAACACTCTGAACCAACCAAAAACACCGGCAAAACATGGATTTACCCACAATCACACGCGGCAAATTGGAACGACACGGTTCAACGGTTCAAAAAACCTTCAAGCTTGGTCAAACAACCCATGGGCTTTTTCAGCCTGCTGTTGCGACTGATCACCTGATCCCACCACCGCAATTGTAGGTGCACTAGCCCGGAGTTTTGCTGCATAGGTTTGAACATCTTCAGGCGTCACGGTATCAACTTCCCCGATCAGCTCTTCACTCGAAATCAAGCGGTCATGTGCGAGAAGGTGCCGCGCCATCTGTTCGGCCCGGGTAAACGAGCTTTCCAAACTCATGAGGAGACCAGCCTTAAGCTGCGCCTTAGACCGCAGTGTTTCCGCTTCACTGGGTCCGTGTTGCGCAACGTCATCAAGCGCTTCGACCATCACTTCAGCCAACGGGTCCATCATGTCCGATGACGTCGCCGCGTGCATCGCAAAGATACCGGAATCGCTTAGGCCCCACGTCGTCGAGTAGATCGCATAGCATAGTCCCCGGCGCTCCCTGGCTTCCTGAAACAACCGCGAAGACATCCCACCGCCAAACAATCCCGAAAGCACCTGCGCGGTGAAAAAATCCGTCTGGCCATATGCAGGCCCGTCAAATCCAATCAGCAAATGGCTTTGCTCGAAGGGCTTTGGCGTGGTCTGCAGCCCACCAACGTAAGTCGCAGGCGATTGAAGAGTATCGTTGGGCGTCCCAACGGCACCAAACACCCGCTCAGCAGCCGCGACGACTGCTTCATGGTCAACTGCACCGGCAGCCGACAGCACCATCCTCCCAGCCGAATAACTCTGGCCAAGATAAGCCCGCAAATCATCCGGCCCAATTGATGTGACACTCTCTGGAGTTCCGAGAATCGTACGCCCGAGAGGTTGGTCCGGATAAGCGACCTCTTGAAAGAGGTCGTAGACCAAATCATCTGGACTATCCTGGCTAGCCGCGATTTCGTGCAGGATCACTTCCTGTTCGCGCTTTAACTCGCCAGGATCAAACGTTGAGGAGAGTAGAATATCGCCCAACACATCGATCGCGAGTGCCTCATCACCTTCCAGGACCCGTGCATAGTAAGCCGTTGTTTCCAAACTGGTGGATGCGTTGAGATCACCGCCAATTTCTTCGATCTCTTCCGCGATACGTTTAGCAGATCGCCGCGCCGTGCCCTTGAAGGCCATGTGCTCCAGCAGATGCGAGATCCCGTGCAACCGATCGCTCTCATGGCACGCCCCTGCGCCGACCCAGACCCCCAGCGACACAGTTTTTAGGTGCGGCATCCGATGCGTGACGATCCGAAATCCATTCGACAGGGTGGAAATCCGCGGAACGCAGTCACTCACATCGAACGACGTGGATGGCAACGCGATGACCGTCGCAGGTGGCGTAGCATTTCGAATGGCTTGGTCTCCGAAGTAAGCGCTCGTGGCCGCTAAGCAAGCGGCTGAGAGCGCACCGCGCGGGTGTTGCATTCAATAAATGTCTCGACGGCATGGGCTGTATTGTCGAGAACGTCAAATCGTTCCGGTAAATCCATCAGAT
>JBCBRD010000033.1:0-1522 GCA_039819885.1 Pseudomonadota bacterium | reverse complement strand
GGGTGTTGCATTCAATAAATGTCTCGACGGCATGGGCTGTATTGTCGAGAACGTCAAATCGTTCCGGTAAATCCATCAAATGTGACAAACGATCAGGCAACTGCGGTCGATCACCTGTAATCGTTTCCATCGCATCTGGAAACTTTGCTGGATGCGCCGTTGCCAGCACCACACGCGCTGTCGTCGGATCAAGCAGAGACAACGACTTTTGAGCAGCAAACACACCGCAGGCCGTGTGCGGCTCCACCATGTACCCACTCGCCGCTTCAACCGACCTGATCGTCTGAGCAACGTCGCTTTCGCTGGCACTCACGGCGGCAAAGTCCGACGCGGTGCCGGCATGTAGGCCCCCAAGATCGAACCGCCTCGATTGTTTGAGTTGCATCATCTTTTGACGCGTATCATCAGCATCGCGACCAGCAGCTTCGAACAGATAACGCTCAAAGTTCGATGAGATCTGGATATCCATGGATGGTGAGGTCGTTGCCATCACATCGCGCATCTCGTATGCGCCACTCTCAATCATGCGTGGTAGAATATCATTGTCGTTCGAAGCAATGATCAACCGCTCAATTGGAAGCCCCATACGCTTCGCGACATAGCCAGCAAAGATGTCACCGAAGTTCCCTGTTGGAACCGAAAACGCGATTTTGCGATCAGGCGCGCCAAGCGCAGCGCCGGCCACGAAATAATAGGTCACCTGCGCCACGATCCGCGCCCAGTTGATCGAGTTCACACCACTCAATCGGACCCTGTCCCGGAACGCGTGATGCGTAAACATCCCCTTCACCAGAGCCTGACAATCATCGAACGTCCCGTTGATAGAGATCGAATGAACTGAGGCCTCTGTCGGCGTCGTCATCATCCGCCGCTGGACATCTGAAACCCGCCCCTCAGGAAACAGGACAAAGACGTCTACGTTCTTAGAACCCCGAAATGCTTCTATGGCTGCGCCGCCAGTATCGCCGGACGTCGCACCAACAATGGTTGCACGTTCGCCCCTCTTTTCGAGCACGTGGTCCATCATGCGCGCGAGCAGTTGCATGGCGACATCTTTGAACGCCAACGTCGGCCCATGGAACAGCTCAAGAATGAATGTGTTGGTGTCGGTTTGCACAAGCGGAGCAACCGCTGGATGCCCAAAACTGGCGTAAGCATCTTTAGCCAAAGCCGTCAGTTCGGCCTCACTGAAGGCATCACCAACAAACGGCTGAATAACGCGCGTGGCAACCTCGTAAAACGGCTTGCCAGCAAAACCCGCAATCTCCTCACGTGTCAGCTGCGGCCAAGTTTCAGGCACATAAAGCCCGCCGTCACGGGCCAGACCTGCGAGCAAAACGTCTTCAAATGACAAGACCGGCGCATCACCGCGGGTAGAGACATACTTCAAGTTGGGCGCCTTTTTTGAGGTGATGACAGGGTTAGATTGGAGCGGCCAAAACCGATACCGCCCGCACTCTAATGTGCGATGCCCCCACCAACAAGACACCTCCAGTTTTGCACCTCAAAGCGCCACAACAAG
>JBCBRD010000032.1:0-21134 GCA_039819885.1 Pseudomonadota bacterium | reverse complement strand
CTGTCGCATGATCTCCAACGTGGTTGTGACCGATGGAGAGTTCGAAGCCGAGAAAAAAGTACGCTCCAATATCCTTCTATATCGCACACGTGGGGATCTGGAGCAGGATTTCATTATTGGATGCCGCCATGACGTCCTGAGATCTGTCGATGGAGATTGGAAAGTCTCCTACCGCAAGATCATTCTGCCGCAGAACGTTCTGTCTTCGAAAAACATCAGCAACTTCTTCTAATGCAAGAGCAATAGCGCTCGCCGTATCCTGCGTATGCAATGGAGATAACATGTCCACTCTGAGCAGAAAACACCTAGATAAATCATCTCAAGCTAAAAAAACGCCAATCGCAATTGTTGGTTTAGGCTGTTGGCTTCCCGGCGCTTCGAGTGCTCGGCAATTGTGGGAAAACGTTCTTTCACGGCGGCAAGAATTTCGACGGATGCCGGATGTGCGCACACCCTTGTCTGATTACCATGACCCAGAGGGTAAGGATCCCGATAAATTTTATCAGAGCAAAGTTGCTGTCATCGATGGGTTCAATTTCGACAGGGCATCGTATCGCATTCCCGAAAGTACTTATGTGCGTACAGATATGTGCCAATGGCTAGCGCTGGAAATTGCCAACCGCGCGCTGAAAGATGCAGGCATCACCAAGGAATCCGCGCCAAAAGATCGCACCGGGGTTTTTGTCGGAAACACCTGTACTGGAGAAGGGATGCGCTCGCACATCATGCGCCTGCGCTGGCCCGTGATCCAACGGGCCCTGTCATCTGCAGCGGAGCTGCACGGTGTCTCAGGAACGGACATGACGTCCTTCATGAAAACGACCGAGGATTGTTACAAATCGATCTTCCCCGAAATCACTGAAGACTTCGTCGCTGGCGGCATTTCAGCGACGATCGCTGGTCGGATATGCAATCACTTTGACTTTCATGGCGGTGCATTTGTCATTGATGGCGCATGTGCTTCATCTCTGACCACAGTCGTAACCGCAGCAAACATGCTGGCAAGCGGCGATCTGGATCTTGCACTCGCAGGCGGTGTCGATATCAGCCTTGATCCATTTGAACTTGTAGGATTTTCAAGAAACGGGGCTCTGTCTAAGGACACGATCCGCCCATACGACCGGCGTGGAGCAGGTTTTATAGCAGGCGAAGGCGGCGGCCTGGTTGTGTTGAAACGTCTGGAGGACGCCCAGCGAGACGGCGATGCGATCTATGCAACTCTCAAAGGCTGGGGACTGTCATCAGATGGACGAGCCGGGATTATGCAGCCCGTTGCCAAACAGCAAGCTGCGGCCATCGAACGTGCTGTCGCTGGTGCGGGATGCAAAGTAACTGATCTCGATTTCGTTGAGGGTCACGGCACGGGGACTCGCGCAGGCGACCGCACAGAAATTGAAGGCATGTCCCTTGCTATGGCGCGCGAAAGTGACGGTGGGGACCAAGAAGAGTATGGCGCTGAGGTAGAACGAACGTGTGGCATTGGATCGCTTAAATCGATCATCGGCCACACCAAAGCGGCCGCCGGGGTTGCGTCGCTGATCAAGGCGGTTGCTGCCGTAAACCGACGGGTCGTGCCGCCCACAGCTGGCGTCGAAGAGCCCAATGATGCATTCAGCGAAGTGGGTGCAAACCTGTTCCCCATTCGTCTTGGTGAGGCTCGCGAACCGGACACAGTCGTACGTGCAGGTGTCAGCGCATTCGGGTTTGGAGGTATCAACACCCATCTCATAATCGAATCAAATGAGGGTCCGTCACCTAAACTGGCGCCAGATGTAGACGAGAGAGCTCTTCTCGCTTCATACCAAGCAAGTGAACTCTTCGTTTTTGCTGGCAAGTCGAAAGACGAGTTGCTGGCCAGCATTCATTCTGTCGCGAGCGAAGCACCACTGTTGAGCCAAAGCGATCTTGTCGATCTTGCAGCGATGCTTGCGAAAGACCTTCCAGCAGATATGCAGTTGCGCGCTGCGGTTATTTCAACCGGCGCTGACGATCTCACCGACAAGTTGTCTAAGTTGAGTGCAGCACTTGGCGATGATGCGTCATTGCCGGACAACGGCTGGGCGAGCCCGCACAAGGATGTCTATGTCGCCAGTGGAACAGCCAAAGGGCGCATTGGATTCTTGTTCCCAGGCCAAGGTTCGCAACAGCTTCTGATGGCGCGCACGCTGATCGAGCGTTACGATTGGGCGCGGCAACTAGCTGAGGACGCGCAACGTTCCGTCGGCGACCCCGCATTCCTCGATCACATATATCGACCGGTTGATCGTGCTCATGGCAACGATGAGATCGCCAAATGGGCCGCCGCGCTGTCAGCAACAGAAATTGCTCAACCTGCAATTTGCCTCGCGTCAGTCTTGTGTTCGCGTTACCTGCAGCTGCTTGGAATTGAACCTGTGGCTGTTGCCGGGCACAGTCTCGGCGAATTGACGGCTCTTCATGAAGCTGGCGCATTTGATGCGGCGACGTTGTTTTCTACGGCGTCGCTACGCGGCAAGGCGATGCAAGCAAAGCCGGATCAAGCTGGCGCTATGGCGAGCTTGGCGTGCTCGTCGGCGGAAGCCCAGAGCATCTTGTCAGAGATTTCACGGGTTGTGGTGGTTGCAAACATAAATGCACCTCACCAAACCGTGGTATCCGGCGAAGCTGACGCGATCGATGCCGTCATTGAATTGGCGAACGCGCGTAACATCACAAGCTATCGACTGCCTGTTTCAAACGCATTCCATTCGCCGTTGATGGAGGACTGCGCTCAAGCCTTTAGCGCCGCACTCAACCTGCCATCGTCACGTTCATCTCTTGGCATACCCGTTCATTCCGGCATGGAATCCACATCGATTGATGACAGCACAGACCTAAGTCTGCATCTCACGCGTCAGATTTTGAGCCCGGTGAATTTTGTCGATCTGGTGTTGGGTATGACTGACTTGTGTGACGCATTCATTGAGGTTGGGCCAGGACGGGTCCTGTCAGGACTGTGCCGGGATATTTTTGACGGCGAAGACATGTGCACGGCCCTGGCCGCCGACGCAACGACATGGAATCCCAATCCGGCCATAGCAATCGCTTTTGCAAACAACGCGCGCATAGACTGGGATGCGTTTTATGCGCAGCGCCTCGTACGACCATTCATACGTCCCTCTCAGCGTGACTATCTGAGTAATCCTGCCGAACAACCTGTCGACATGAACAAGGTCACCGCGCCTGAAATCAAAACTTCATTCGCTGGTGCATCGAACGGTCACTCGGTCGAAGGCATACTTGGCGATGAACTCGACGTGGATGCACAAGACCTGACGGCTTACCTGCAGCAGCGTGGCAAGTTTCTCGCAGATGTCGCGAAACTTGACATGTCCTCGTTTGGAGATGGTTCCCTTCAACCCAGTGTTAAAGTGAATGAAGCAACTGCATTCAAACGAACGCTAGATCCACCATCAGTCGAGCAGGTTGCAACACTTGTTGAAGAAACATCCTCCACGAACTTAAACGATCAGAACGGTCAGCATGATAAAATCGGTCTGCTTGTCGGTCTGATCAGCGAGCGTACGGGCTACCCCACGTCTTCAATTTCAACCGGTTCTCGCCTTCTGGATGATCTTAATCTCGACTCGATCAAGGCCGGCGAACTGGTGGCCGAGGCAGCCAAACGTGTAGGTGCTGCCGGTGCGATCGACGCAACCAAATTTGCAAACGCGTCGCTGGATGAGATCGCGATAGTGCTTGAAGACGCAGCACCTGAAATGCCTGCACACCCGGCTCCAGCCCCAGACCTTCCGACAAGAGACGTGCCCCCCCAAGCACCAGCCACGGGCAGAGCTGAGAACGCTTCTTCTGACGGCGTCGCTGCGATGCTTGTCGGCCTTGTCAGCGAGCGCACGGGTTATCCAGAGGCGTCAATGACAATCGATGCCCGCCTTCTGGATGATCTCAATCTCGACTCGATCAAAGCTGGTGAACTGGTGGCCGAGGCGGCCAAACGTGTGGGTGCCGCCGGTGCGATCGACGCGACCAAGTTTGCAAACGCGTCTCTGGATGAGATTGCGATAATGCTTGCAGAAGCTGCCCCTGAAAAAGCCGCAGATCTAGCTCCGTCTCCAGATCCGACTCCGTCTCCAGATCCAGCGAAGACAGAAGTCGCACCCCAAGCCCCTGCGGTGGGCTCACCTGAAGAGGCGTCCTCTGAAGGCGTAGCGACGATGATTGTCGGCTTGATCAGCGAGCGCACGGGATACCCTGTCGATTCAATGACGGTCGACTCCCGCCTACTCGATGATCTCAATCTCGACTCGATCAAAGCCGGCGAACTGGTGGCCGAGGCGGCCAAACGCCTGGGCGCTGCCGGTGTGATCGACGCGACAAAGTTTTCCAACTCTTCCATAACGGAGATTGCAGCAGCCGTCGCCGATGTCGCTCCCAAGAGCAAGTCAGCCGCCCCCCCCATAGCCAAGACGACGGCGTTCGTGGCGCCAACACCTGCACCCGAGGCAACGCCGCAGCCCAAACAAAAAAAGGTGCCCTTCGACTCTGAGCAATCAACAGACCGCGACTTCTCATTCACGTCGCGCTACCCGACCTGGACACGGAACTATGTCGTCCATGCCGAACCAACGCCACGCGCAAACGACAGCGGAAAGACACGGAGTGCGACACGCAATGATCTGAAGGGCACGTCTTTCCTCATCATCTATGACGCGAGGGATAGTGAGCCGTGCCAAGCGCTTGTAAGCGAGGTTATGGCGCGCGGCGGTGCCGTTGAGTTAGCTAAGTTTGATGCTGCAACCTTAGTTGCTGTTCAGCGTGACAATAGGTTTACGCATCAAATTGCCATCCTCCCAAGATTGCTCGGCACAGGCACACCTACACAGCGTGTGGCTGAGATGACCAAGCGTATGACTGCGTTTTCTCATGTCCCCGTTAAGACAGACGAAGAAGGGTCACAGACAACCGTCGTCTATGTTCAATTTGGCGGAGGTTCGTTCGGTAGCGATGATGCCGACGGCGCGTGGGAACTATCGGGAACGCTGGCCTTGTCCCGCACGCTGCAACTCGAACGAAAGGATCTGCAGGTACGTGTTGTCGACTTCGCAAAGTCGACGGACACATCAACCGTGGCCAAGTTTGTTCTAGATGAAATCGACGGCGAGGAACCGTTTCTTGCCGTAGGTTTTGACGCCAAACTGACACGACGCATTCCCGTTGCCAAGATAAGTGAACCCTCCAGTTATCAGCCTCGCGAAAACGCTTGGTCTGAAAAGGATGTCATCCTTGTCACCGGCGGTGCCAAAGGGATTATGGCCGAATGCTCTCTCGGTCTTGCCCGTGACACCGGCGCAACCTTGATTTTGGTTGGTCGCGGAAAACCCATATCAAAGCCTGGTGACAAGGGTGACGCTGAAGTCACAAAAACAATCGAACGCCTTCATGTCGAAGGGCTAAATTATCGCTATGTGTCCTGCGACATCACCGACCGTGACGCTTTAGAAGAGGCGGTCAATAAGATCGAACAGGACGTGGGGCCGATTACCGGTATCGTCCATGGTGCCTCGATCCTGCGCCCAACCAGAACAGACAACCTGACGTCAGAAGGCCTTCTCCAGGAAATCAGCCCCAAAGTGCTTGGAGCATGGAATCTCTGTGATGTTTTCAAAGAAAAACAGCTCAAGTTGTTTGTTACGTTTTCCTCTCTCGTTGTGGACCATGGGATGCCTTGGAGCGCGGGCTATGCGCTTGCGAACGAAACCATGGAACATATCGTTCAGGGCTTCGTGTCATCAGACAACCCAATACCGCTTCAGATTGTGTCGTATGGGCTTTGGGGGGCAGTGGGACGGCCGGCTGATCTGAAGACGAATGACCATCTGCTGTCTGTCGGCCTGCATGATGGAGAGATACCTCCTGAAGAAGGCGTCAGACGTCTTGTCGAGGTGTTTAGGTTTGATCCCGGCGTTCAGCGTCTATGTATCTATGGCCGGTCGGTTGGTTACGGCCCTTGGGATGCCCTACGCCCTGAACCAACCGTGCCTTCAAACCTGCGCTTCATAGAGCGTGTTACGCATCTGGAGCCTGAAGTCGAGCTGATCGCACGCTGTCACCTGACGATCGAACGCGATCAATATCTGCACGATCACGTTTACAATGGAATGTACATTGTCCCGACGGTCCTAGCCCTAGAGATCCTTGCTCAGGCAGCTTCCGCATTGGCTGGGGACGCATTGCCACTGTGCCGGTTGGACTGCGTAGAAATGCCATCGCCTTTGATCGTTGATCCGACGACTGGGCTGGAGTTAGAGCTACGTGCCGAAGTCCAGGAAACGTCAACCTCCAGTCAAGAACGACGGGTTAACGTTTCAATTTCCACCGACAAAACTGGGTTCAAAACAAGTGCGTTGTCGGGGACAGTGGCATTTGGTCAGCGCCGCACTGAAATGCGCGGACCCCTCACGCTTGATAAGCAATTGCCAATCAATGCACGACAGGATCTCTATGGTCGGCAGTTCTTTGTCGGGCCCACGTATCAACGCATGGGACCAATCTATTCCGTCCATGAAGCACAGTCGATTTGTACGGGTGAAGTCCATGCGACGCCTGATGCCACCCGTGATGCATTCAATCCCACGAGCGACTCAACCAGCGACACGCTTGTAATCGGCGATCCATTCTTTCGCGATACGTTACTGCACACATCTCTGCTTCATCACCTTGACCACATGGCCTTCACCTTGCGTATCGACAGCATTGAATTGTTCGATGGCTGGGAGGCAGAGAAAGCAGAAAAACGCGTCTGTATATCGAGCTTGCATTGGTCAAAGGATAAGGATTCCGAATACGAACTCGTGGCCGCTTCGCCAGATGGTCGAATATATGAACGTTGGACGGGGTTTTGCAGTAAGGCGCTGGCCCAACAAGCAGATTGGCCGTCACTCAAAGACCTGCTGGATGCGAACCACGGCAAGGAGCACGATGAGCAAGACATTCAGGAGCAGGTTTCAAGCGCAGCTACTCGCCTTGACGTCAAAGCACCATCTGTTGCCTTACAGTGCATTAAATTGTTTTCCGATTTCCCGATCGAAGAACGCCACGTTCATGAGCGTGCACTTGCAGAACGCGCGGTAAAAACAGTTGCCCCGGAGATGAAAGGTGACGTGCGTTTGAGCTGGCAGGCGAACGGACGACCGAGCCTAGAAGCAGAGGAACAGCTAGATATCTCATTCAGCCATGAAGGCTGGTACTGCCTATGCTCTATCGGCTCTGACGCACAAGGTTGTGACCTTGCTGCAGTCACGCAACGCGATCAGGAAGATTGGGTAGCGTTGTTCGGTACTGAAAGGGAGCTGCTTTTAAAAACCTTGAGCAACGATGAGCCGTTGGACATTGCCGGGACCAGGATTTGGGCGGCGCTGGAGGCAGCACGCAAGGCGACTGAGATGAACACCGTCGTGGTGAACTTCGTCAAGCGCGATGAGACGGGCGTACTCTTTCGCGCCAGTACACACAACGATGACACCTACATCCTTACGCTGCCGTTGCGCTTCTCGCATGGACCACAAAGCATTGTTGCTTTGAAAGTTCAGCAGATAGCCCGCTCAAGTGAGATGGGCGATGACGTCGGTACGGCGTATACGCCAGCCGCAAAGATTGTCCACGACGCGGCCCTTGGCTGCGACGTTCTTGAGTATGGGTTCAACGTGAGTTGGAGGGAGTGCGCGTCTCTCAGCCGCAAGCCGATGGGCGCATGCTATGTCGACTGGTTCCACAGGGTACGTGAGGCGATGCTCTCGCCGCAGGATTCACGCAAATGGGTTTCAGGTGTGCTTGATGGAACGGCCGGACTGGTCGCTCGTTCAATACGCGTCCGTATTTTTGATGAAGCGACAGCCCATGATGAATTGCGTGCCCGCATTTGGATGCGCGAGCTTTCTGAAAGCACAGCGACTTGGCGGGCCGATTTTTTCAAGAAGAAGGACACAGGCAAACCAGAGCTTGTTGCAACCGTCAAAGCACAAGGCCTCATCGTAAGCGCGAACAACAACGGTACGGCGAACGGCGTACCGCAAGCAATGCACGATTATAACCGGTTTGCGCAAACCCAGTTCAACCAATCGGAGGCCGTTGATCGTTCAGAGATCCAGGACCTGCCGTGGGGCGGTCTGCTAACTGAAGCTCCAACTGGACCACAAAGCGGCCCGCTCTTGTTTGTCGAAACAATATGCCCATCGCTGATCGATTCCGATCTCGTAGGAAATGTCAGTAGTGTCACATTCTTTGAATGGATGGCCCATATTCGAGACCGCTTTCTGCATACGGTCACTCCAAAGGAAATGGTGCGCCGTAATGGCAAGCCCTCATTCGGAATTGGGGAGCCGATTTGCATCCATGAGGAAATGACATACCTGCGCGAAGCATTCCCATTCGAAAATATTGCAGGCGAAATGAGATTGGTTTCGGCAAGCGAACGTGGTGCCAAAATCGCCTACGAGTTTGTGCGCCCAGCGGACGGGTCGAGAAAAAGAGAGAAGATTGCAGTCGGTTATCAAGAGCTGGTTTGGGTTCATCGCGATGATAACGGTGCACCATTGAGCAAAAAATTCCCGAGTGGCGTTATTCAGATGCTGACTCCGCCAACTAAAGTATTCGAAACGCCTCAAACAGTAAGGGTGGGATAATGAGCATACTTATAGTGGGCAGCACTGGCACCCTTGGGTCTCTCGCGGCAGACACCGCACTGGAAGCCGGCCATGACGTTATTGCATTGGTGCGAGATCGCTTATCGCCCGCTGCAGTTCGCCTTCGCAAAGCGGGCGCCAGGGTTCGCGTTGGTGATCTGAAAGACGGCGATCAGCTTGACAAAGCCGTGCGTGGCGCAAGCTCGGTGATTGTCACTGCGACAGCTACGCTCTCGCGAAAAGACGGAGATTCACTTGAAGCCGTCGACGGTTTCGGGCTGCAGGCCCTCATCAAGGCATGCATTCAAAACGGTGTGCGTCACGTTGTTCTTGTATCATTTAGTCGCGGAATAGAGGCCGATACCCCGCTTTCCCGATTCAAAAGAGCAGCGGAGAGGCGACTAGAAAATTCGGCAATAGAATGCACCATTCTATTGCCGTCTTACTTTCCAGAAAAATTTATGACGCCGCTGGTGGGCTTCGACATGGAGGCGGGTCGCATCCAGATCTATGGTGATGGAAAACGCCCGATCCGTTACGTCGCAACAAAAGACGTCGCACAGCTCGCAGCTTACTGCGCAATGCAGCCGCATGGCTATGGCGCCATTCCAATGGGCGGGTCTAAGGCGTATTCGCAATTGGAAGCGGTGGAACTAGCCGAGCGAATGACGAATAAAAAATTCAAACTCAACTACATGTCGCTTGATCAAATCGATAGCGCCATGAGCCAGGCCGAGGATCCATTAAAACAATCCTATCTCGGTCTTTATCGCGGGCTTGCCGTCGGAGATACACCTTCGGCCCGCTGGTCAGACGACTTCAAGATGACGCCAACGCGGCTCGACGTCTGTCTTGAAGAGATGTTGGGAGCCCAAAACAGTTGAACCGAAACTCTTTGAAACAGTGCGTAAGGAGGCTGTCATGACGATTATGGAAATGCCTAGAACGGAACTGGATGCGAGTAAGTCGATACTGGTGCGCAGTGACCCAAACCGTCGGTCGGGCATATCGGATGAAACGATCCCAGGATCTAAGATATTGATGGAGGTTCTGACGATTGCGCGAGGCGAAAGCGCTATGCCCGGCAACAGTTTGGATACAGAAGTTGCGGGTTACATTATCAGCGGGCAGGCGCGTGTTTTTACAGGTAAGGATTTTTCCGATGCCACAGAGGTGGATCAGGAAGAGTTCTACTTCACTCCCGTCCGTTTGCCCCACATTATTCACAATCCCCACGACCGACCTGTGAAGATGCTTGTTGCGTATTCACTGGACCCAAGCATCACGAATCTGCACGGCAAATCGAAAGCTCCAGATCAGGATGCGAAGGTAACGGTCGTCCAGAAACCTGCGGAAACCAAGGCCACATCTCAAACGCGGGGCATGCAACGCGCACCGGCTATTTCTGCAAAAACTGTGGGGGCGACACAGATATGGATGTGCGCTCTGTCGGTCAGCCCCAATGAACGTGGACAAGCGCATCACCACGGTGAAGCGCATACCGCCGCCTACACCATTTCAGGCAATGCGCGTATCTACTTTGGCACCGACCTTGAAGAGTATATCGAACCAGGACCGGGAGATTTTGCTTTCGATCCGCCTGGGCTGGTTCACTTGGTTGAGCACGCCTCTGATGAGGAACCCTGGAAAGGTGTCCTTGCGCGCTGCCCGGCAAACACCGTTGTAAATTTTGACGAGTAAAACACGATACGGAGTGTCATCAGAAACGATCGGCAGGCAGGCTGTTTGGCCAGCCTGTCCATACCGACCGGTCCGTTTACAATGCTGGTTTGCCGATCGCTGAGCTTCCCTCCAGTCTTGAATCACTTGGAGCCCGAAGTTTCCGGCATTAGCTACCCATAGCAAGCTCGGTGCCCGTGACCGTGAGCGTTGAATCAATTGCTCCCATGGTTGGAGACCAACTCGGCGATTTTCGACAGACGCGCACCAAATTAGAGAGTATTAATCACAAATTATGAGGTCAGCTGATCAATGGTGTTGACGCCTCTGTTCCTCACATCTGCAATGGGGAGAAAGCTGAAGTGAGAGAAAGTGCTGTCGTGTCGTTGGGTTCGTTGATGTCTCGTCCGCAGGTGAATTGAAAGCAGACACTTGACCCTAACGCTGAGAAACTTCACCGACGTGCTTCGAACGTCTTTGCCTCAGTAAAAGATGCCCATTGGGCAACGAAGAGGATAATTCGGAAGGACGCAACGATCTCAGTGCGGTTATCATTCTGCGTCAAAGACATTGCGGTGCCAATTGATGTTGGTCCGGTCGGCTGGCTGATGTGTTGTGTGTTTTTTCTGCAGCGGTCCAATGCTGCCGGCAGCCTCTAATCTCTCCGATGTCTTTGCCTGTTCACGTCGTTCGGGAGGCGGAGGGATAATGCGGTCGACAGAAGACCGTGCCAGCTGGCGTCGATATCTTGCCACCAACTTGGGGTCTGCGCCGTAGAGCGCCTTGGTCTTCAGATGCACAACACGGAAGCCCTCTTTTGCCAGAAGTTCGAGGATCTTCGGGAGCGCTCGGACAGTGACCAGTTTGCTGTCGTGGAACAGAAGTACGCCGCGGCCCCGGCGGCGCAAGCTAGCCATAGTCGAGGTGATCACCCGCTTCACCCCGTAACCCCGGGTGTCACCTGAATCTACGTCGATTGAGATTGATGCGATATCATTTGATTTCACGTAGGCCAGCGTGCGTTTAGATTCCGCAAGGTATGGAAAGCGAAAGACCGGTGCGACGCGTGGCCCGATAACGGCCTGAAGCGCGGCAAACCCCTTTTGGATCTCGCTACGGCTGCGGGCAATGCTACTCCGCCGGAGATTAGGGTGGCTCCAAGTATGTCCGCCGATCGTGTGTCCACGACGCAAGGTGTCGCGCAGAATGTTCGGACGGGCCATTGCCATGCGGCCGACCGGGAAGAACGTGGCTGTTACGCAGTGATGTTCTAGCGCTTCGAGCACAGCGGTTGTTCGCCCCACAACCGGACCATCGTCAAATGTTAGTAAGACCTCTTTGTCGCGCAACAAGCCAGTTTCGCCATAGCTTACAGATCCGTGTGCCGCTCCGCCTTCGGTGTCGATCGTAATCGTTCGCCCCATCTGCAGTTTGCCAGGTTGGTTTGGCGTACATGCAAGCGCCCCTGTCGCCGCGGACAGTGTGACAACCAGGGTTATGAGACCGATCAAGGGGTTCATCGAGCGGAAGATCCTCTGAGTTTGCGGAACGGCATGACGTTTTGAAAACGCGTATGATCCGACGATTGTGCGTTGATTCTTGTCGTTGTCATGTTGCCGCGTCTAGGACACGAAGGTTCAGCTCAAGGCGGCATTTAAACAGAAGAAAAGCCGTTTCAAATCTGTCCCGCCGATCTTGGGAGAGCGGTGAACCACGCCGTCTCGTCCGTCTCTCTTTCCTGCAAAAAGGCCAACTGAAAACGTTGGAAGATTGAGTGTTGGGCCAGCGTCGTTCTCCTGCTCGGCAAGGGCTTCTGCGTTATGGCAGCTGGGGACCCAGACGGTGCCGGGTCTAAGTTACGTGACAGCCAGTCTCGCCGAATAACTGTCGACATGAAATCGCCGGCAAGTGTCGTCTTCGATTACATCGAAGCGGGCCTCAATGCGGCGGATTCCCGTGCTGTCCGCAAAACTCTGCGTCAAAAGCCTGATGTCGGCAGCGAGAAAGCGTGCGAGCTCTGGATCATTGACGTCGCTGTGACCTATCGCTTCGGTGATGACCTGACCAGCATGCGTGACATCGAAAGCTCGTCTCAAGCTAACCATCCGTTCAAGCTAAACTTGGGCAAAACGTTCTGCAATATCGGCAGGTGCTTTCCGATGCCAAACCGCGAGTGGTGTTTCAGCAGTGCTCCAATTTTTGAAAACAGCAGCAGTATGACCGAAAGCGACACTCGGATCGTCGAGATACGGTTCCTCGATTGCAGCCGCAGCAATACAGCTGACACTGTCACTTTGACGAAGCTCCGGGTTCATTACGCAGCAGCCTCGCGTCCCCACGCTGGGAACGGATCATCCATTGTCCGCCACTCCCGAGAATCAATTCGGCTCTCGGGATCTACAGGCATCAAACACGCATCAAGTTCAGCACGATCGTCGCCTCGTCCATCTCGCGCGTGCCGAAAAAAACCAGGTCCTGCCTGCGATCACCCCAAAGCTCATGCCAACGCGACTTCACTTTCGCCACCACTGGAGCTCACCCCGTTTCTGGTCCAGGTGTCATGCGATCTTTTGGGCTTCTTCAAGTTGGGCAGCGTCGTCTTGCCGGCGCCAAGAAAGCCAGACAATACGGTCACCGGCAGGCGATTGTCGGTGTGGGCATCATCATCCGACAGGTGTGAAGGGAGCTGTTCGTCCATGGAACCTCGTGGTGCTCGATGTTGACGTTATGCTTCGTATATTATAACATACTCAGGCGTTTCAAGAGGGCTAGATGCAAGATCGCGTTCAAGAGACCAAGCCTTTAGCAACCAAAGAAGTCATCTTGTTGCATGCTCTGCGGTCAGCGACGCGACCACGCACGGCCTACGAGTTGATCGACCAGCTTCGTGACGCAGGCATAAAAACGCCACCAACCGTTTACAGGGCGCTTAATCGTTTGATCTCTCTGGGTCTCGTACACAGGCTGGAGTCGTTGAACGCATATGTCGCCTGCCAAAGCGGACAGTGCGGGGCGCGGGCTAATGCGGCGTTTGCTATTTGTGACGACTGCGGTGATGTTGCGGAGATCGTGGGTTTCTCGGTAACTGCCGGCGTCAAAACCTGGGCGCAAGGAAGTGATTTCACGGTCGGCTCCATCACGTTCGAGCTGCACGGCAGATGTCGTAGTTGCCGAGACGGCAATAACGACCCCGAACATGGACAGTGATAGACTTATGGATATGGCGTTCGGTAACGCAGAGGCCCTGTTGCAAGCGGTCAACTTCGACGACAACGGCCTGGTTCCTGTTATTGCCCAACAGTACGATACCGGCGACGTGCTGATGCTTGCATGGATGAACAAGCAATCGCTACTGGAGACGTTGGCGACCGGGCGCACGGGGTATTGGTTCACACAGCTTCGGAAGCATTCTAGTGTTGCGATCGGGAAGTTTGTCTTTGAAGCTCATTCCGCGGCGGCGGACAAACGTCTTCGATGGAGCATCAGCAGCAACCGACATGTTGCGGTCACGATATGTACGATTGGGCCCCGGAGCTCAGCAGGATAGAGCATCAGATTCCTAATCTGAGGGTCGCGCGTTCGAATCGCGCCGGGGTCACCAACGATTTCAATTGCTTACGCCACTGCGTGCTTGGTGGTTTTTAGGTCCAGATAATACATAGATAACATTTCGAGCGTCTGACGCACCTACTTCGGTGGTGGGGATTGGTTCATTCAGAACGCGGAGCTGTCGCGTCGCAGAGCGACCGCGCGAGAGCGTTTTAGACATTGGCTTGATCGCCGGGCGCCATCACTGCCCCTTAGGGGAGAAAGGTGACTCCTGGGTGAGTGGCTGCCTCGGAACCATGTTATGTACGTTTGACCAGCTTCGGACATACATTTTGCAGCGCGAAAGCTCTCTTGCGATTGCGGCGATGCCGCTCTAACGAGCCGCCAACTCACCTCCATCTTCAGCGGTCGCGTCAGGCAACGCGACGTAATCATCACCCATCATCATTCTGAAGTGCCCACCGTGGTCGGACTCTTCGAAAATTCTCTGGAACACTTTCAGGTAACGGTCAACTTGCCCTGGATCGCAAGCCATGTAGAGGTCATCCGCAGCGAAGTGCGATCCATCATTCACCCACGAGAGCAGGGTGCTACAGATCATTTTGTCCTTGCCGTCGAACTTCTCGATAATGTCTTCGGGTGTAATGCCTCCATAGAATTTGAAATAGTGTTCGAGGATTCTACGCATGACGTTCTGAATAGCCGTGTCTGAAGGCGGCGTCTGCCGGACCTCTCGCCAAAGAAGTTCATAGCTCGACTTGACCGGGTTCTCCACAAACGGCATGAGTTCTGATCGCTGCGATGTTTTGCGCACGACCCAGAACGTCTCGTCGCTTCTGGCCGTGGCGGCGCTGCGCTTCTTGTCGAACGCTACTTCCTTGTGGAAGTAGATATTGTGCGTGAGAACAAAGACCTGCTTGATCGCAGTTGTGCCCGTGCGCATTTCGGAAATGATTATCTTTATCAGATTGCACACGATGAAGAGTATATCCGCATCGAGGCTCGAAACGGGATCATCGAAAACAACAATCTTGTCATTCGTACTGCCGCTAGAACTGAACGATCCACCAACCAGATAATAGAAATAGAGAAAGGTTATGAAGGACTTTTCTCCTTCACTAAGCGTTCTTTTCGCATCGCTCCCATCTGTACGCTTAACTTCATAGAAGCCGCCACCCGAGCTTTCAACGAGATGGAAGTTGGTGAAACCAAATGAATTCAGAAGCTTGTTGATGGCGTCAATCGTTGGCTTGATGCTGGTGACCTTTTGCTCGTTCTCTTCTATCTCTTTTTGCTTGGCGTCTAAACTCTTTAATTCTGTTTCTATCTGGCTTTCTAGCGAGGTGATCGCTTTGTCGAGCCCACCAGTTTCAGCTTTGAACTTATTGTTAATCGCCTTTGTGTCTTCTAGCAGCCTTGCCCATACCTGCGAAGTCAGCTCTTTCTTTCGGGCTGCAAGGTTGTCGATGGTATCGTTGTTGGCTTTGACCTTCTTGTTGGCCGTTTCAATGTGGGCAGTCACCGCCTCAATCAACGGGGCTGTATCAGTAAGAGTTGCTGGGGCGCTAGGCTCTTTTCTCTTCGCCGCGACGTGTTCGACGTTGCTGTAGAGCACTAGGCGAAGGGCTGCGACATCCTTCTCGAAGGCCTCGCGGTCAAGGTAGGGCGATTCAACAATGTCGGACACGGCGTAAGCGGTCAGCAGCTCTCTTGCTGCATCGGCATAGTCGGAATGTAACTTGTCAATGGCCGTGAGGTCAGCAATGTAGCTCTCATCAAAATACGCCTCTAGGCTCTGCCTAAAGGCAGCATCTGTCTTTTGCTGGCAGAAAGGGCACTGGTCTTCCAGTTGATCGAAATACTGCCGACCTTGTTGCAGCCAATCGCTATTGCCGAGCTTTTTGATCAGCGCGGCGATGTCTACGTCTTCTTTACCGATGATCTTCTTTTTGAGGATGGTCGAGCGTTCCAGCATTGAAATCTTCGAACTATCCTGACCGGGCAAGACAGTTGCCTTGGTCAACGATCCCGAGAACACAGTCGTGGCGTCGTCACGAAGCTCTGAAATATCCCTTACTGTAGCGCCGTTGCTTGACGCTTCTGTGAGATATCGCTCACAGAAATTCTTCTTCTTGTTGTTGAGCCCTGTGAACGCCATGTCCAGATCATCGAACTTCTTCTTTTCGTTCCAGACATCCTCAACGAGTTGCGCTGCGAGAGTTTCACGTTCTTTCTTCTTACCGCTAGTTCCATCCTCACCGCTAAGGTTCCTTCGAAGGCCAATAAGCTTCGCTTTTATCGCATCGGCTTCGCCTTTGAGAGTCCTAATCTTCTCGGTAACCTCGACATTTCCACCGAATGTATAGATGCCCTTGATGGTGCTTTCGGCATCGAAGTGCTTCTCGACAAAATCCCTGTTATAGACGCGGGTTTCCAAAGGATTGCCGCCTGCCCAGATTATTCGGCAGTCAGTAAAGGCTCCTGCACCTTCGACAACACGAGAAATTGTTGTCTTGCCTGATCCGTTCGAGCCGAAGATGAAGTTGAGTTTCTTCAACCCTTCGAGTTTCGTGCCAGCGGCGTCGTACGCTCCTTCATTTGCCAAATGGATATCTTCAATCATTCGTCGCTCTCATTAAGTCAGCGCCAATTTTAATATCAACAGCCATGAACACTCGTCATTTAGCGCGCACCTTCGCTGACTCGTCGCAACAAGCAAAGGGGGCGTGTCGAGGTTGTCTTCACTCAGGGTTGCTGTGCGAGTGGTCCGATTGTCGACTCTTGCTGCGATGCAATGGCAGCAGGATTGCCAACTTCGGTCATGACAGTTCAACACAGGCTCAACGGCTGGACTTCCGCAAATGGGATCTAGCGGAGGCGCTCGCGCCAATCTTCGGATTTCCTGTTCAAGACTGCTACAGGTACTCGTCTGGACGCGAATAACAGACCGGCAGACCGCACAAAGGCAGGACGCCGATATAGGCGTCACCGATATATGTTTAGATCGTCGAGACGGACGTTGAGACGAAAGAGGTATCGGTAGGTCCGCAGCAACAGATCGAGGATATCTGCGCTTCAACGTGCGTGATCGAGATCAAAGGCGCCGAAGAAGCTTTCGAAATTGCAGCTCGGGACAAGCTCGATATCGAAGGTGGCCAACTCTATGTCCAAGCCGAAGAATAAACCGAAAGCATAGACAAAGTCGAACAGGACGATCCCCAGATTGAGCAGTAACCGCCGGTGCAAAAGTGGGCCATTGGAGCGGCGGCCCGGTGCCGTTTGAGCGGACGTCTTCGGATAAAAAAGCCCTTTAGGGTAATGACATGCAACCGGGGATCTCATCCCCGGTTGCGAGATCCGTCCAGTGACACGTTTTGTCTAATCAATGTCCGATCGGGTGTCACAACTCGAATGGCCACAATCGCAACGGCTTACGTTTCGTCTGCACGGTCCGTCTCCTCGACTGGCGGCAACCAGGTCAATGAAGAGTGATGTAAGGAAATCAAAATACGATCGTCGATCTTATGGTACGCAAAGGTGTAATCAGCGCGGGTTGCGTTGCCGTCGCGATCATAGAAAGCGTAATGACCCATGTCCTTATAACCAAGGCCGCCAGCCTTCAGGATCGGCCCAACAGCACTCTGAAAATCAACGCGGGTCCAGCCGCGTTTGAGAAATCCATGGTCGTGAGGGAAGTTCGGATCACCGCCAACAAAGTACGACTTGGCACCCGCCCGATCGAGCCGAATAACGTCTGCTAGAGTAGGCTTGAAGAGGACTGGTTCGTCAGACGCTCCGAAATCGTATAAGTCCAGCAGGTTTTCCACGTCCTGCTCGACGACATGTTTTGCCCAAAGACGTTGTGCGGAGACGACTTCGGCTCTGGTCATGGGTTGGAAAACGCGCTCAGACAATATTTCGCCTCCTTGAGTGGGTGGAGAACGGCGGCTCGGGCTTCGATTTCTGGTCCAGTGATCTCAGCACGAACTGCGGCTTGTTATTCACGCCAAGCAAAACAATAAATTCGGCAAGCGAAGTCCAGCGAAAAATGGAGGACGCTTAAGGGCCACGCGCCGACACACCAACACCGGGTTGCCCGCTCTTGATACGTTCAGCCTGACTGCTTTGAAGCCCTTGCGAACGTGGGTGATGGTGCGGACGCGTCAGGTGTCGTCGCTTGAAATGTCAACGTTTTCAGCTATACGTCGTACAGTATAATATACGAAAAATTGAGTCAGATATCATGACGCCTATACCGATAACACTGCTAACCGGCTTTTTGGGCTCGGGCAAAACCACGTTCTTGAACATGCTGCTTCGAGAGCCGAGGTTTAGTGGAACCGCCGTTCTGATCAACGAGCTTGGGGAGGTCTCCCTCGATCACGACCTGATTGCACATGTTGATGGTGATCTTGTTTCAACGACCACGGGTTGTTTGTGTTGCTCGGCAACGAGTGATGTACAGCAAGCCCTGTTCGACCTATGGAATCGCCGAAGGGCCCGTGAAATCCCGGCATTTTCGCGCGTGATCATAGAGACAACCGGACTTGTCGATCCGGCACCTGTGGTGGCCAGCCTCATTGCGCCGCCAACCGCCAATCTGATTGATCGTACGATGGCGATCCAGTTCGCACTTTCGCGCGTGGTAACGCTTCTTGATGCGCTCAATGGTGAAGCGACCCTCGAGCGGCATTTTGAAATGTTGAAGCAGGTCGCACTCGCCGATCTCATTATTCTCAGTAAAACCGACCTTGCCGAAGATCCCGCCAGTTCGACCGACCTCGACAACTTGCGGGCCCAGGTGACTGATCTCAACCCCACAGCCGTTGTCGTCGACCGCCACAAAGACTGGGCGACGATAATGGATCAACTTCTCGCATCCGGCACCTTTGACCTCAGAAGTAAGGGTGAGGACGCGGTTGCCTGGCTTGCTGCTGAAAGCGTCATTGCCCATGAGCACGCGACCAGTACAACGACAGATCCCAATCGGCATGCCGATGGCATTCGCAGCCATGTGATCGTGATCGACGAACCCCTGCCGCCAACGGTCTTCGGCTTTTTCTTAAACGCGCTCAAAATGAGCGTCGGTCCTGATCTGCTTCGCATGAAAGGCCTCTTTTGCCTGGCCGATGATCCCGGGCGCCCTGTCGTTGCACATGGTGTGCAGCATCAGATCTACGAAGTTGACCGGCTACCGGAGTGGCCAAGCCCCGACAAGCGGACACGTGTGGTCTTGATAGGGCGCGACCTCAATATTGAGGCGATGCGTTCCGTTCTCAATGCTGCCAAGCCGAAGAAGCGAACCTCAAAGTCACGCGTCAAACAACTCTTTGCCAGAGGCTGATGAGCGCGGAACGCCGTGACAAACCTTACAGCCACACTGACCCAACCATCGTCTGGAGCGAACCAATCATGACAAGCCAGCAAATCCCAGTAACCGTATTGACCGGATTTCTAGGAGCGGGAAAGACCACGTTGTTGAACCGTCTTCTGACCGAACGGCACGGGAAACGCTATGCCGTCATCGTCAACGAATTTGGCGAAATTGGAATCGATAATGATCTCGTCGTTGACACGGACGAGGAGGTCTTTGAGATGAACAATGGCTGTATTTGCTGCACCGTCCGTGGCGACCTCATTCGCATCATTGGCGGCCTTATGAAGCGAAAAGACAGTTTTGATGCCGTTGTTATTGAAACCACCGGGCTCGCTGATCCTGGTCCCGTGATCCAGACCTTCTTTGTGGACGACGAGGTGCGTGCGCGAACTGAACTTGATGCCGTTGTGACCGTGGCCGATGCGAAGCATCTTGCCGGCCAATTGAAAGACAATCATGAGGCAGAAGAGCAGATCGCGTTCGCCGATATCATTCTACTCAACAAGATTGACCTTGTTAGCGAGACCGAACTTGCAGAAGTCGAAGCGCGCATCAGAGCCATCAATCCCTACGCAAAATTGTTCAAGACCGAACGTAGCGGAGTTTCCATTGAAGACGTCATCGGTCGCGGTGCATTCGATCTGGACCGTATCTTGTCCCTCGAACCGGACTTTTTGAAAGACGGGCATCATCATCATCACCACAGCGAGGTCGCTTCGGTGTCGCTCCACCATGAGAAGCCACTCGACAGCAAAAAATTCTTTGCGTGGATGCAAGGCGTCATCGAAGCAAAGGGGGTCGACATTCTGCGCATGAAAGGGATCTTGAGTATGAAGGACGACGATGATCGCTATGTGATCCAAGGCGTCCACATGCTGATCGAGGGAGACCACCAAAGGCCGTGGAAAGACGACGAGGCGCGCGAGAGCCGGCTTGTCTTTATTGGTCGCAATCTCGACGAAGGGTTTCTTCGAAGCGGGTTCGAAGGCTGCGTCGCCCAATGACGGCCAATCAAAAGGCCCCCCGGAAAAATCGCTCCAGCAACTACAGATCGGGCTTTCCGCATTGGGAGTTCGACTTTGATGCGCCCATTTCGATTGTTGGATTTGGTATCGATCAGGCGATCTTGGCCCTCGGTGATGGTACCATTCAATTCTGGACCGCGGGAGAGACGAACCCGGCCTCTGTAAAAGCACACAGCGGTGCCATTCTCTGCGCCGTACTGGACGAAAGCCACACGGGCATCATCACGGGAGGCGATGACGGTCGTCTGGTTCACACGTTTGCGGATGGTCGCTGTGAACTGCTGGCTTCCACAGGTGGACGTTGGATCGAGCAGGTCGCTCGCCAACCAGGGGGAGCACTGTCATGGTCTCAGGGTCGGACAGTTGAGGTAGTACTCGCCGCAAACGGTGGCCGCGTGGCCACGAACTTGCCGACGTCATGTGAGGGCCTGTCTTTCGAGCCCAATGGAGGGCGATTGGCGGCCGCCCACTATGGCGGAGTAACCTTGCTTAGCCACGCAGATGGCCGACTTGAACACGACCTGTGCACCTGGAAGGGCTCGCATATTGCCGTCTCGTGGAGCCCCGATGCACGGTTTCTCGTCTCCGCAATGCAAGAGGCTGCACTACACGTTTGGCGACTGTCCGACAGACGTGATCTGCACATGGGCGGCTACCCGGCAAAACCGCGAGGTTTGTCCTGGTCCGCGGATCGTGCGCAGCTTGCCACGACGGGTGGCCCCGGTGCTTTGACCTGGTTCTTTGACGGTAAGGATGGACCGGAAGGGCGCAATGCCGAGCTTCTGGCTGAACGGGATGAGCTTGCAACTGCCATAGCTTGGCATCCGAAAACGATGACCCTCG
>JBCBRD010000031.1:11460-21301 GCA_039819885.1 Pseudomonadota bacterium | reverse complement strand
TGATGCTCCAGCATCGGGATACCACGAGCTGCAAACAAATCACGCAGCCCATTGCGCTTCCCGGGTTTGTCCGGTTCGGTGACACCCAGGAAGAGCTCTGGCACCTTGTCCGCATCTGCTGCGGCATCAACTGCGGAAATGGCCGACATCGCCTGGGCAAGCGTTTCGGTTGTGCCACCAGACTTCGACGTCACAACAAAACGCGTCTTTTCAAGACGATTGGCTTCGAGTGCTTTGTCGAGGGTCGCCGCGTCCAGATTGTCGTAAAACCGGGTGCGGGGGCGCTTCTTTTGATCCAGCGCCATCTGACCTGGAATACTCCAGCCAGCAAACTGAGCCAGGGTCTGACCACCCAGGCTCGAACCACCCGTTCCAAAAAAGATGAGAAGTTCCGCACCCTCGCTGAGCTTGTCGAGAGCCTGCACTGCATCATCGATATCGGCAGTGTCTTCAGCAATGCGTAAGAGTGCTAGGCTCCGGTCTGCATACTCAGACTTGAGCCGCTGAACTTCCTCTCCAGCTCGACCCAGCGCACTAGCGACCGCCGCCTTAATCGCATCAGCTTGTCCAATTCCGGCTAGCGCGAAATCCTGACTGTATGACCGGGCACAATCCTTGGACACGCTGCTGAGAACATTGGTCGGTGACGACATAGAGCTGATGGCCTCCTGAAAACGTGACAATGCGTGGCCTATAAATTGAGCCACGCACACCCATCGGCCTACCGCGTTTGTCAATAACCGCCAACCCTGACGAACGCGTAGGTCTCAACCTTCACACCATTAGCGTTACTGGAAGATGGTTAAGTCGCTCGGAGGCGCCCGCCCAAGGCTGCGCGACCGTTCGTTCAGCCGCGAACCTCGATCCCCTCGGGTTTTCCGACGATAACAGTGATCAAGTCGTCAGGCTTGAGGAAACGTACGGCCGCACGTTTGATATCATCAACCGTCACACCTTCGATCTGACTGTTGCGTGTGTTGACGTAGTCAATACCAAGCTCCTCCACCCGTATACCCAATAACTGGCTGGCAATCTTGGAGTTGCTGTCGAAACGCAGAGCGTACGATCCTGTGAGGTAATCCTTGGCCGCTTTCAAATCCTCAGAAGTCACGCCGTCCTTGGCAATCTTATCCAACTCAGCTCGGATAACGGACAATGACTCAGCTATTGCTTCGTTTTTGGTTGCAACGCTGCCTTGCATAATCGCCGAGTGATCAAGCGGGTTCAGATAGCTGTAGACGGAATAGGCTAGGCCACGTTTCTCGCGCACCTCTTCCATCAGTTTCGACGAAAACCCGCCCCCACCGAGAATGTGGTTGAGAACAAATGCCGGAATGAAATCAGTATCTTTCCGCGCCAAAGCTGGAAGACCAAAAATCGCCACCGATTGAGGAACCTCAAGCTCAATGACCTTCTGCTTCCCGCCCGCCGGAAGGCTGACAGCATCGACAGGTTTCAAGTCAGCCTTTTCAGGCAAACTTCCAAAGACCTTGTCGAGTAGCTGCCCAAGTCGCTCAGCCGAAATGTCGCCCACCGCAACAACCTGAAGATTATCGCGAGCAAAATTCGCCTTCACGTAGGCGCGAAGGTCATCAGCCGTGATCGCCTTGACGCTATCGACCGTCCCGCTGGTTTCACGGCCATAGGGGTGATCGCCGAATGCCGCTTTGAACCACGCTTTCGTCGCAATACGTTGAGGATTCTTCGACGCATAAGATAGATTGGCCAACAGCTGCTTGCGAACACGTTCAACCGCATCAGTATCAAACCGTGGCTTCGTCAACGCCAACGACAACAACTCTGCAGAGCCATCGAGGTTTTCTGAAAGGCTCTGCAAGCTGCCGTAGATCAGATCGCGGCTGTCATCGTATGACATTTTCATCGCGATCTCTTCCATGCGTTCCTGAAACGCACGGGCATCCAGATCACCAGCCCCTTCATCGAGCATCGACGAAACAAAATGCGCCACACCAGGCTTATCGGCAGGGTCTTGCGAGTTCCCACCGACGAAGGCAAAGCGCAGAGCGACGAGCGGGACACTCTTGTCTTCGACGAGCCAAGCTTCAATGCCGCTTGGGCTTTTAATCGTTTGAATATTCATGGCCGATGCTGCCGATGTTGAAAGGGCGACTGAAGTGACAAAAGCAACGGCCACAGCAGCACCACCGAGTGCACGATAAGTGAAACGACACGTTTGCTGAACCGAACGGGTCGCAGCATGAGACAGCTTGGAAAACAGGACCATGGTCACAAATCTCGATTTGGTTGAGGTCATCCGCGCGGTGCAGGTTGGGCTGTTGACTGGCCCTCAGCACGCTTTGGCTGTGGTTCGGGCAGCAGCAACCCGGTGACCGAACTTTTCAGATCAAGGTATTTGTTCGCAGCAGCCTTGACCTGCTCAGCGGTCACCTTGGAGATATCATCAGGCCAAGCATCAACCTGCTCAACTGTTTGCCCGATTGTCACCGCCCAACCATAACGCCGCGCCAATGAAGACTGGCTATCGGACTGATAGACATACTCAGCGCGCAGGCTTTTCTTGGCTCGGTCCAATTCAGCTTGCGTCACACCATTAGCTTTCACCTCCGCGATGACGGCGTCGATCTTAGCTTCGACATCGCCCATGTCTTGCCCGTCGGCGGCAATCGCGTAGACCGATATCTTGCCACTATCTCGGCTGCTGCCGGAGTACCAACCGCCCGCCGACGAGGCGACCTTTTGATCAACCACCAATGAGCGATACATGCGGCTGGTCGTCCCAGAAGCCATGATCTTCATGAGCACTTCCAAGGCCTCGGCGTCACCATCTTTGGCTGTCCGATACGATGGTGCGAGGTAATACCGCGTCAATGACGCCTTGCCCGCCCGCGGGTCTGTCAATGTCACACGGCGCGCTGCAATGTGCGGTGGTTCAGATGGGCGCGAACGCTCCGCTGGAACCGCTGGATTGTTCGGTATCTTGCCAAACGTTTCCTTCGCCAGTTCCAAAACGTCGTTTGGAACCACATCTCCGGTAACAACCAGTATGGCGTTGTTGGGGGCATAGAAGCGCTTGTAGAAAGACAACGCATCTTGTTGTGTCAGCGCTGAAATCTCATGCATCCAGCCAATGACTGGAATGCCGTATGGATGCGATTTGTAGAGTGCAGCATCAATCTGTTCAGACAGCTTCGATTCCGGACTGTTCTCAATCCTGGACCGGCGTTCTTCTTCGATCACATCTCGCTCAGTAAGCACTTCCTTTTCGGTCAGCCGCAAATTGACCATCCGATCAGCTTCCATCGCCATCACATCTTTCAAGCGATCTTTTGAGATGCGTTGGAAGTAAGCGGTCGCATCCTGGCTGGTGAACGCGTTGTCCTGGCCACCGAGCCGAGCAACGATCTTGGAAAACTCGCCCATCGGGATTTTGTCTGTCGACTTGAACATCAGGTGTTCAAGAAAGTGCGCGATCCCCGAAACACCGGGTGCCTCATCAGCAGCGCCGACGCGATACCACACCATGTGTGTGATCACAGGCGCGCGCGTATCGGGCACAACGATAATCTGCATACCGTTGTCGAGTTTAAATTCGCTGACCCGCGAGGCAGCGTCAGCTGTAGGTGATTCAAGTGTTGCTGCGAGCATGAGCATAGCCAATGCAAAAAACGTGGGAAGGAAAGGACGCGGCAGGTCAGTTCGGTTCATTAAAGGTGTCCTCAACCGCAAATCTGAAACGTGTCTGAAGCCGACGATTACGTAAAACCGCCAACCGGTACCAACGGGAGCGCCGATCTAAAAAAGTCGCGCTATGCGTCAAAAATTGGCGTCACCACCCACTATGTCAAATGACAAGCTGTCCATCTGCCCATTGCTGGATGGTTCGACCGAAGATCTGATCACGTAAGGTCTGATCGATAACGTCGCCTGGACGTGAGGTTACAACGTCTAGGTGTCCCGTAGGATCAGAATTTCAAATATCGGCAAAAAGCAAAAAAGGCAGGCATCGCTGCCCGCCCTGAGACCTGTTCCAAAGGTTGGATTGAGGACGCGATGTACCGCCCACCAACCGAGGGACCACCCTGATTTACTGGCCTAGAATCGCGCCGGCACCACCGAAAGCTGAGAGAACAGACGGCCGACACGGACCAAGCGGACCAGAAATCAGATCGGCATCGGGATCACCCCGCGCTTTGGCTGGCTCATAGGTGTCAGCGCAAACCTTGGCTTGTTCAGCCTGCAACTGCGCTTTGTCTTTGATCTTGGCACGGTCTGGATCGTTAATCGCGGCAAGCACCGCGTCCTGATTCTCGACGGGCTTGCCCGGTGCAGGAAGACGCTCCAACGACGGCGGTACGACAAGTGGACTACGGGCAGCCATCTTCGGTGCCCCCGATCGCGTCGACTTGGTATTGACACCGAGAGCGTCAAAAAGCTTGCCGTTCAGCTCAACTTCGCCCGGTGCACAGGCTGAAAGCCCAAGCATAACGCCGCACGCGGTGATCACCCGTAACATTCGAATTCGTGGCTTTTTTCGGTTCATACTGTCCCCCATGCGCCGGTACACCCGTCGCAATCTTGGATCTATGTCCGCAAAAACCCCCTGCGAAACCAAGTACGTAGTCGCTTACTGCGCATTTGCGGCTGAATTTCGACTCACAATCAATGAGTCATACAAGAGCCCGATCACACCTGCAACGATAGCAACGTCAGCAATGTTGAACACGTACCAATAATATCCATACGCGTGCATGGAAAAGTAGTCGATTACGCCCCCAACAAGCACCCGATCGAGCGCATTGCCCAGCGCCCCGCCAATAATCAGCCCCAGGGAAACGGCAAAAACCGTTCCCGTACACGACCGGGCGACCCAGATCCAAAAGGCCAGGCTGGCCGCCACGGCAAATCCGGCCAGAACATACTGCCAACTCTGGCTCGACCCATCGAACAGCGAGTAGCTGATCCCTGTGTTCAAAACGAATACGAAATCCAGAAACGATGTAATCTCAACCCGCCCCCGATTCTGGATGTCAAAAACCAGCATCATGTACCATTTGTGAGCCTGGTCCATGGCGAAGGTTATCAAAGCCGCGACGAATGCCACACGGGAATATGCCCCCCAAAACCAGCTCGCTTGCGTTTCTACCGTCATCGTCAAACCCCGTCGCTGGTCTCAGAACATCGTATTGGCGTGCGCGCTCTCAGCCGGAATGACCTGAAGCACGTCCCAGTGCTCCACGATTTTACCCTGCCCATCAAACCGAAAGATATCCATCCCAGCGTATTCGAGATCGCCGGGCCAGACCTGATGACAGTGCAAAACCACCAAGTCCCCTTCTTCAACCGTGCGCTTGATCGTGACATGCTTGCCGGGATACTCCGCCTGCATCCGTTCAAAATAGGCGATGAACCCATCTTTGCCATCGGCCACATGCGGGTTGTGCTGCCGGTACTCCGCGCCCACGTACGTTTCAATCGCTTCCCGAGGCTTGCAGTCGTTGAACATCAACTCATAAAACGCGATCGCGTTGCGCGTGTTGGCTGTGGCCCGGTCATCACTCACGCTGCCTTCCCATCGATTTCGCGCATGGCAGCCGCATCGCGTGCAGAGATGTCTGGATAGTCCGCGTCAGACCCAACATCCGTCGTAAAGCGCCATGACCGCGCACACTTGGTGCCCTCGGCCAGTTTCGGAACAACACCGACACCGGCAACATCCGGCAGTGTGAACGCACCATCCGGCGCAGAACCGCAGATCAGCTTCACATCACTCGTGATACAGACTTCCGCCAGATCAACACCGTCTAAAGCTTCGGAATAGTCCGCCTCCGAAACATAGATCTCCGGCGCAGCCTCCAAACTCGACCCCATCCGCTTCTCCGCGCGCTCAATCTCCAACGCCCCGGTCACAACACGGCGCACGTCGCGCACCTTCTCCCACTTGGCAGCGACGTCCTCATTCCGCCACAGCCGCGAGATCAGCGGAAACGGCTCAAGGTGCACAGACCCACCGGCAGCGTCCTTGTCCGGATACCGCGCAAGCCAAGCCTCTTCGCCGGTGAAAGACAGGATGGGCGCAAGCCACAGCGCGACACACTTGAACGTCTCATCAATCACCGTTAGCGAGGCTTTCCGCCGCAAACTCGATGGCGCATCACAATACAGCGCGTCTTTTCGAACATCAAAGTAGAATGCCGACAGGTCCGTATTAAGGAACTGCGCCAGCACAGACACGACCTTGCGATAGTCATACGCCGCATAGGCCGTCCGTACCTCTGGCCCAATCTCAGACAACCGGTGCAACATCAGCTTTTCAAGCTCCGGCATGTCCGCGACATCGACACGATTGGCCTCATCAAAATGCGCCAACGCACCCAACATCCAACGGATTGAGTTGCGCATTTTCCGATAGGTCTCAGAAAACGTCTTCAGGATCTCCGGTCCGATCTTAAGGTCATCCGAGTAGTCCGAAGCGGCCACCCACAGACGCAGAATGTCAGCACCCGATTTGTCGATCACATCCTGCGGTGCGGTCACGTTCTTAAGGGACTTCGACATCTTCAGCCCCTTCTCATCGAGAACAAACCCGTGCGTCAGCACCACATCGTACGGCGCATGCCCCCGCGTCCCGACCGCCTCAAGCAGCGACGAGTGGAACCAGCCACGATGCTGGTCTGATCCTTCGAGATACATCACGCGATCCGGTCCGCCCTCGCCAGCGCGCTGGACGCCCTGCAGGCCAGGAAACGCTTCACCGTCACCCATCGTGAAGGCATGCGTACAGCCTGAATCAAACCAAACATCCAGCACGTCACGTACCTGCTCCCATTGATCGACATCATCGACGAGCCCATCAAGAAAACGCTCTTTGGCACCATCGGCAAACCACGCATCCGCACCTTCCGCCTCGAACGCATCTTTGATGCGCCCAGCAAGTTCGGCAGACTTTGCAAACTGCGGGCCGGGGATGATCTGGTCGGTCTCAGGATTGCGAAACACGCATATCGGCACACCCCACGCACGCTGACGCGAGACCACCCAGTCCGGCCGGTTCTCGATCATGCCGGTGATGCGGTTTTGCCCAACTTCAGGCACCCATTGCACACGCTCAATTTCCGACAGCGCCTGCGTCCGCAGCGTCCGCTCCGAGCCCGCCCACGCAGTGTCACCTGAATTGTGCCCAACGCCCGGGTCATTCTGGATTGCCGGGTCTTTGCCCGGCAATGACGAAGGTGGTGAAGTTAAACCCTCCCCATCACCACCAGTACCGACTCGGTGATTCATCGTGCCGGTCAACGACTGATCCATCGCAATGAACCACTGCGGCGTGTTGCGGAAAATCACCGGCTTCTTCGACCGCCAGGAGTGCGGATAAGAGTGCTTCAACCGCGCCCGCGCGACCATCATGCCAGCGTCGGCTAGCGCTTTGATAACAGCCTCGTTGGCATCACCCTTCTTGCCATCGGGCTTCAGAACGCATTTGCCCTCAAACCCGGGCGCAGCATCCGTGTAGACACCCTCAGCATCGACCATCCATGGAATGTCTGTGTTGATCCCGCGGTCGCGAAGCACTTTCTGATTTGCAATCCAGATGTTGTAGTCGTCCGCACCATGTCCGGGCGCCGTGTGCACGAAACCCGTACCTGTATCGTCGGTCACATGGTCGCCATCAAGCAATGGCACGGGAAAGCTATACGGTGGTCGTTCGGTTAAATTCGACGAATGCGATTTGTTTCCATCATCGTCGGTCAGCAAGCTACCATCAATGAGATGTTTGAAAAGACCATTGAAAGAATCAATCCATTCTGCCGTTCCACCACCGAAGCCAGACCGATCATCAACAACAACTGGCTTGATTGGACTCAATGGATGAGCCAACGATTTGATAGAATTCGGCGGCACATCACCCAATCGTTTAAATCCATTCTCAGGAATTTTGGCAGCCGTTAGTACGCCAGATGCCAGCGAATCTGCGACAACTATAAACTCATTACGTTTCAGCCAGTTTCCGTCATCGGCGTCTATTACCTGATATAAGCCATAGGCAATCTTGTGGTTGTAGCAAACTGCGCGATTAGCTGGAATCGTCCAGGGAGTTGTTGTCCAAATAACAAGTTTCGCGTGCCGAAGGCATCCAACAAACTCATCCGAGAATTTTGGAATCTTGGGAACACTTTTTTCAAACTCCTCCCACAACTCCGCAACAGGAAACTTCACCCACACCTGATCGCTCTGGTGGTCGTAATATTCAACCTCTGCCTCAGCCAACGCCGTCTTCTCGACAACGGACCACATCACCGGCTTTGACCCACGGTAAAGCAGCCCCTTCATCGCGAACTTCATGATCTCTTCAGCGATGATCGCCTCGGCTTTGAACGCCATTGTCGAATACGGGTTGTCCCAATCTCCAACGACACCCAGCCGCTTGAACTCCTCGCGCTGCGTATCAAGCCACTTGGCCGCAAACGCCCGACACTCGGCGCGGAATTCGTTGATCGGCACCTCGTCCTTGTTCTTGCCCTTGGCGCGATACTCCTCCTCGATCTTCCATTCGATCGGCAGCCCGTGACAGTCCCAGCCCGGCACATAATTCGAGTCGTGGCCAAGCATCTGCTGCGACTTCACAACCAGGTCTTTGAGGATCTTGTTCAGCGCATGCCCGATATGGATGTTGCCGTTGGCGTACGGAGGGCCATCGTGCAGCACGAACTTATCGCGCCCCGCACTTTGTTCGCGCAGCTTCGCGTACAACCCGATCTCGGCCCAGCGCTCCAGTAAGCGTGGCTCAAGCTTCGGCAATCCAGCACGCATCGGAAACTCTGTCTGCGGCAGGTTCAACGTTTTCGACCAGTCACGGCCGGTATCGTTCTTTTCAGGCGTCGCCATCGGGTTCGGTCTTCTCAGGTCAGAGGAATTCGTACCTTGAAAATGTACGGTGGTTTCTTTGTCGCCTATCTACCCGAAGACTCGTGCCACTGCCAATCATCCCTGTGGAGCCGAGCTATTCCGCAGCCGACGGCGGCGACTTTGGCGCTTTTGGCTTACCCGGAAGCACCGAAACAAACCGGCTCACGGCACGACGCGCACTCTTCACAACAGGGTGGGTAACCAGATCATCTTCCGAAGACGGTCCGTGCAAAAGCGCATCGCGAAGGCCCAAAATCCCCTGCTGAGTGGCCAAGTGCACGCGCTTCACGGCGATCATCCACAATGGCGAGAATAAGAGCGACAGCACAATCACCGAAATCGCCAGCTTGTAACCGACAGGGTCGAGCACCTGATTAGCAAGGCCAACGGCTGCCAACACGAACGAAAACTCTCCAATTTGCCCCATGATGAGACCGGCCTCATAGGCCTTGGTCCATGGCAAGCCAACCATCCGCAAGATCAGAATGTTTGAAAGCGACTTCAACACCAGCGCACCGATCACGAAGATCGACACGATCAAGAGGTTCTCCTGGATAAACGCGACATCCAGCAACAGTCCAATGGCAACGAAGAACATCACCATGAGAACACCCTGGATGGGCTCCATCGCATGGATCGCTTCACTCCGGAGCGTTGTTTTGCCAATCATCAGGCCAGCCAGGAACGCACCATAAAACGGCGACATCCCAGCAACGCCCGACAAGACTGCAACCGTGCAACAAACCAACAACGCTGCGAGCGTCACGAGTTCCACGCGCCCAAGAATGTGATCCTGCATTGGGAAATGTAGCTTCCCACGTGGCCCCAGGATCAGGATGAACGCAATCAACCCGGCAATCGCCAATGCAATAGTGACAAGCGTCTGGACATCAAACGGATCACCACCGCCGAACGCGTTCGCGATAATGAGCATCGGCGCAATGGCGATATCCTG
>JBCBRD010000031.1:0-11361 GCA_039819885.1 Pseudomonadota bacterium | reverse complement strand
CGCGATCATCACCGCAACCACGAGCCGACCAAGCTCGGTGCGGAGTTCGCCGATATCTTCTAGCAACTTGAGCGCCACCGCCGTCGAAGACATCGTCACGACAAAGGCCAGCAAAACGACCTGCTCAAGAGGCCAGGCCAGCATCGCCCCGAACGCCACCATGGCAATCAGCGCCACGAATAGCTGCCCGAACACGGTCAACACGGCTGGCTTCAGATCAGCCAGGAACGCCTTTAACGACACCTCCATGCCGATGACGAATAGCAAGAACAGGACGCCGAATTCCGCGATCATCGGAACATGATCGATTTGCGGCATGAACCCGGTACCGGCTGGCCCAAGAACAACACCAGCCATAATGTACCCAACCAGCGGCGGCTGTTTGAGCCACACCATCGCGAGACCAGCCGAGATTGCAGCCAGTGTCAGGATTGCAATCAGTAAGAGAAACGGGAGCTGCTCGTCCAACAACCTCAGATCACTCCCGCAATATGCCAGCTCTTCAACCGGCTCAGGTTCATCTCTAATGTTGACCTAAACTGTAGCAAGAAATCGCCCGTCAGGACTCAAAAACGACGGCCTCAGACGCGGTCAAACAGCACATGAACAAAGCGCAGATGACGTCGTCAATCAGTCGACCGAAACCTGTTGGTTCGCTGTGTCAGCCGGTAGTGCAGCCAAAACGCTGCGCGCCGCATCACAGTCTTTTGCAATCTGAGCCTTCAACGCATCAAGGTCGTCAAAAGCCTTGTCACCCCGAAGAAACTCGACAAACGCAACGCGTAGAACCTCACCGTATAGATCACCGGAAAAATCGATCAAGAACACTTCGAGCCGGGCCGCACCTGTGTTCACAGTCGGACGTCCACCAAAGTACGCCGCACCATTGTAGGTGACATCTCCAACCTGCACCTTCACAGCATAAATGCCGTGCGCCAGCGTCACGCCATCGGGCAATGCAATGTTCGCGGTCGGAAAACCAAGATCCGTGCCGAGCTGAAAGCCCTTCTCTACAACGCCCTCGACGCACCAAAACCGCCCAAGCAGTTCAGCAGCACGCCCCACTTCACCAACGCTGAGCTTATCGCGGATCATCGACGAACTGTAGACATCCCCATCGCGATCGGCCTGCGGTTCGATAACGCTCACATCAAACCCGTGTATCTGACCGCTCTCAATCATCATCGCAGGCGTGCCGCGTCGACGTCGGCCAAAGTGGAAGTCGTAACCAACAACAACACCACCAACACCAAGTCGATCCACGAGCACATCTGCAATAAAGGCCTCAGGTTCTTGACCAGCGAGGGTTGCGCTAAACCCAACGACAACAGCGATATCGATCTCGTAGTCCGATAACAGTCTCAGTTTTTCATCAAGTGTCGTCAGTCGAAAATGAGGCGCATCAGGCTGGAAGAATTGACGCGGGTGAGGTTCAAACATGATGACGCCAGCAGGCACTTTTGCCCGGTCTGCCTGACTGCGGATATCAGCGAGTAATGCTTGATGCCCCAGGTGAACGCCATCGAAGTTGCCGATGGCGTAAATGCCCTGTTGCATGTCTGGTGGCAGTTTCGCGTTGTCATGAAGAACCAGCACGTAGCAGACCTTGTCTTGCGATACCCTGGAAAAACCCGACGACGCGAGCCCGTCAACTAACCGGTCGTAATTGCAAACAGTTTCAAGCCCTGAACCAACTTAGGCACCATTGGGCCGCGCAGGTACCATCAACATCGCCTCACCATCGAGCACGACCTTGTTATCAACCGTGCAGTAGCAGTCAAACAGGGCGCGGCGCTTGGTCGGCACAAGATCATGGATCACCACGCGGGCCTTCACATTGTCGCCAATGAAAACAGGCGCTTTGAAGTTCAACGTCTGCGTAATGTAAATTGCACCCGGCCCCGGCAGCTTCATCCCGAACACGGCTGAGATATACCCCGCCGTCAGGATACCGTGCGCAACACGCTGTTTGAATATCGTTCCCGCAGCATAGGCCTCATCGATATGGACGGGGTTGAGATCGCCAGAGATATCCGCGAACGCATAGATGTCGGCTT
This sequence comes from Pseudomonadota bacterium, assembly GCA_039819885.1. Classification (GTDB taxonomy): domain Bacteria; phylum Pseudomonadota; class Alphaproteobacteria; order Rhizobiales; family Hyphomicrobiaceae; genus JBCBRD01. The sequence continues at coordinate 9,304 of JBCBRD010000031.1, read as the reverse complement.
CCGTGACCACCTTCGAAAGGCTGGCCTCCATACCGACTTCAAGATCGTCGAAGAAATAGGGCGTCTGCGCCACCGTCGTCATCGTGTCTTCCTTGATCGCCCGCCTGTCTTCACAGCTCCACCAGCCAGAACACATCGGCGTTTTTGTTCATATCCCTATGTTGAGGGTTATGACCCCGGGGCATCACACAACTAAGGTGTCACATAAAAAGCAGCAACCCCGTCTCGGTGATATCGTTATAAAGACGACTGCGTAGTAAAACCTACCCGCAGAAGAAGATTAACCACCTCAAATCCAGGCACTGCGGCTTGGCGTTGCGTCATTGCACCATTTAGCGTAGTTTCGACATTCTCCTTTTTTCACCGGTCCCCTAACGCCCGCTGATCCGATCGCGGCGACGGAGCAAACCTTTATGAGCGAACGTAAACCCCTGATGCCCAAGGCCACCGCTGTATGGCTGGTGGACAATACTGGGCTGACCTTTGATCAAATCGCAGCTTTTTGTGGACTTCACGTCCTAGAGGTCAAAGGCATCGCTGACGGTGATGTCGCCAGTGGCATCAAAGGGATGGATCCGATCTCAAACGGCCAGCTCACACGCGATGAGATCAAGCGCGGCGAGCAAGACCCCGCACACGACCTCAAAATCGCGGAACCGAAAGTTGTACTCCCACCCGTTACGAACCGAAAGAAAGGTCCGCGATATACGCCCGTTTCTCGGCGACAGGATCGACCGAACGCTGTTTTGTGGCTGCTGAAGAGCCATCCCGAACTCAAAGACGCGCAGATCATCAGGCTGGTGGGCACCACAAAGCCAACGATTGCGCAGATCCGCGACCGGACACACTGGAATGCACCCAATTTGCAACCACAAGACCCTGTCACCTTGGGATTGTGCACGCAAATCGATCTCGATGCCGAAGTCCAGAAAGCGGCTACGCGGGTCGAGAAAGAGCGCAAGGACGCCGGGATCGAATTAGAGCCCGCAGGTTCACTTCTACCGACGGCCGAAACCACCGACTATGCAATTGGCGACGGTGGTTTGATCACTGCTGAAGACGCCTCAACCCCTGGCGTTGCTAAACAACAAACGGATGCTGAAGAAGAAGCCCGCATGTTCGAAAAGCTTCAAAGTCTCTCTGGAAGTGAAGAGGCCGACGGCGAAGAAGGCCCGGTCGAAACCGCAGAAGACGTATTCCGCCAACAAGCCCCGACCGACCAAGCAGACGACAGTAGCGAGCCAACGGAAGAGGTTGAAGCCGAGCCAACGGACACCGGCGAATCTGAACCACAGAAAGACTAAATGGCAACCGATTTGGTTCGATATCTGCCCGGCCAACGCCCAGCTAGCTAAAATCGCACCACGACGGCCCGACGAAGTGGGCCGTCGCACCATCGCATTTGCTAGCACCTACTCATCATCAGGCTTGTCCGGCATCACCGTGTTGAGCGCCATCCGCCCACCATCAGCCCAGATCGTCGTTCCCGTAAGATAACTGGCTTGTTCACTAGCGAGCCATGCCACAACCGCAGCTATCTCAGCAGGGACTCCAAAGCGGCCTAGTGGGGTCCGAGCCTGAGCCGCATCGCGTCTCTTCTCATCACTGTCGAGGAGGGCGCCCAGAACATCGCCTTCGATGGAGCCCGGCGCAACCGCGTTGACCCGAATACCATGCGGCGCCAAGGCCAATGCCATCGATTTTGTAAGTTGCGTAAGCCCGCCCTTAGAGGCCGCGTATGCGACATGATCAGGCGCACCGTAATGCGCACTCACGGACGATACATTGACGATCGCGCCCACCGGGTGCGCGCCATCATCCTTTTCAGATTGCTGCACCAATCGACGTGCAACGGCCTGGCTCAGCAGAAAAGCCCCTTTTAGGTTCGTCGCCATCACGCGATCAAACTCAGCTTCTTCCAGATCCAGGAAATCAGCCGTATCAACGACGCCCGCATTGTTGACGAGAATATCGAGATGTCCGAACGCATCTTCGGCGGCTGCCATAAGATTGTGAACATCAAGTCGCTGACTGATGTTTGCAGATCGATAGACCGCCTCACCACCGAGAGCTTCGACAGCTGCAACCGTCTCGCGACCTGCCGCATCGTTCAAGTCAACAATGACGACCTGGGCACCCTCAGTGGCCAGCCTTTCGGCGATAGCACGTCCGATACCGGCTCCGCCGCCAGTTACCATCGCGACCCGTTTTGAGAGCAACATGGACAACGGCCCCTTCAAATTTGGATTTGCAAGGGCCGACATAAGCGGCACCGCGCCAGAATCGTATACAAAATTCACTTCAAGCCCAGGCACCGCTCTAACTGCTTAGAGGTCCAGCTTCAAGCATCACGTATCTGATGGATTGAACACGGTTGAAAAATCAGCTTCAGCCTTGACGTGCATCGGCCAAGCCATGTCCTTTCAACGCCGCTTTGATCTCATCCAGTATAGCAGGATCATCGATTGTGGCCGGTGGCAACCAAGTCTCGTTATCTGCAATTTTTCGCATTGTGCCGCGTAGAATTTTGCCCGATCGCGTTTTCGGCAACCGGTCGACGACCATGACGGTCTTGAATGCTGCCACGGGTCCGATGACCTCGCGCACAAGCTTCACAATCTCCGCTTCTATCACTTGATCTTCACGCTCAACGCCTGAATTCAAGACGATGAAACCGGCTGGCAATTGCCCTTTGAGCGTGTCTTGAACCCCGATGACGGCGCACTCGGCAACATCGGTGTGTTGAGCAACAACCTCTTCCATTTGGCCGGTCGACAAACGGTGGCCAGCAACATTGATCACATCATCAGTCCGCGCCATGACAAAAACGTATCCGTCTTCGTCCCGGTACCCCGCATCAGAGGTGGAATAATAGCCGGGAAACTCGGTCAGATAACTGTCGCGGAAACGCTCATCGTTGTTCCACAGCGTTGGCAGACAAGACGGAGGCAGCGGAAGTTTGATAGCAAGAGTACCGCTCTCGCCCACATCAACGGGCTTGCCATGTTCATCCAGCACATCCAGTTGATAACCCGGCATGGGCACGGTTGGTGAGCCATGTTTGATAGGAAGCATCCCGAGACCAACCGGGTTCCCGGCAATGGCCCATCCCGTTTCGGTCTGCCACCAGTGATCAATCACAGGCACACCCAACTTTGACTCAGCCCACTGGATTGTATCGGGGTCCGCACGCTCACCGGCCAGGAACAAACTACGCAGATGTGAAAGGTCATAGTCCTTTATCAATGCACCGTCTGGGTCTTCTTTCTTAATCGCGCGAAATGCTGTCGGCGCTGTGAACAAAGACACCACTTTGTGGTCTCGGATCACGCGCCAAAAAGCACCGGCATCCGGTGTGCCAACCGGCTTGCCCTCATAGACAACCGTTGTCGCCCCATGCAGCAGCGGCGCATAACAAATGTAGGAGTGACCAACCACCCAGCCGACATCCGATGCTGCCCAAAACACTTCTCCCGGCTTGATGTCGTAAAGCGCTGACATCGACCACTTCAGCGCCACCATGTGCCCGCCGTTGTCGCGCACCACGCCCTTGGGTGCCCCCGTTGTTCCCGACGTATAAAGAATGTACAGCGGGTCCGTCGCATCCACCGCAACACACGGCACGGTGCGTCCGGCAGCTTTCGCAATTTGAACAGCCGATGCCCAATCATGATCACGCTCCGGCATCAGCACAGCCTCGGCTTGCGGACGTTGCAGAACGATACAGCTATGGGGTTTGTGCTGGGCAAGCTCGATCGCATGATCAAGCAACGGTTTATAGGAGATAACCCGCTGCCCCTCGATCCCACACGAAGCAGAAAGTATCGCAGCAGGCTTTGAATCATCAATCCGCGTCGCAAGCTCATTCGCAGCAAATCCACCAAATACCACGGAGTGAACGGCACCAATTCGGGCACAAGCCAGCATTGCCATGACCGCTTCTGCAATCATCGGCATGTAGATAATCACACGGTCACCTTTGGTCACACCGAGGTCCACCAGCACGGCAGCTAAGGTGGCAACTTCATGCGTGAGCTCTTTGTAGGTGTACGTCGTCGCGGTCCCAGTTACGGCGCTATCATGAATGAGAGCCGGTTGATCACCACGCGTTTCAACATGCCGGTCGAGGCAGTTGTAGGCGGTGTTGCACTCGGCACCGGCAAACCATCGCCCGTATTGCCCCGCATAGGGATCAAGAACCTTGTCCCAGGACTTGAACCAGTCGATCTCAAGAGCAGCCTTTGCCCAAAAAGCCTGTGGATCGGCCTGCCATTCCCCATAGACGTCCCCATACCGACTTGCATCAGATGACATCACGCGCACTCCCTGAGTATGTCTTCAATCTTCTTTTGCGTTCAGTTTTGACAGCCACGAACGGCGATGACCAGAACCCACACACCAAACCGCACTAATCGTTTCGGCTAACCCGAAAACACCAGACGCGGTGCAACAAACACTTGTGTTGGCCACCCCCGGCATGGGATGCGTGCCGGGCAATGATCGATGATCCCTTCTTTTATGCCGTTGCCATTCCAGCCATCATTCTGACCGGGCTCGCCAAAGGGGGGTTCCTTGCGGGCCTCGGCGGCTTGGCCGTCCCCATCATGGCGCTCGCGATTTCACCCATCCAGGCAGCAGGCATTATGCTGCCGATCCTGATTGCAATGGACATGGTGGGAACCACCGCCTACCGCCGTGAATTCGATACCGAAAACCTCAAGATCATGCTCCCGGCCGCCATGGTTGGAATTGGAGTTGGCTGGGCAACAGCTGCATGGGTAACGGAAGCCCATGTCCGCTTGATCGTTGGTGTCGTCGCTTTGCTCTTTTCCATGAAATACTGGTTGGATTGGCGCGCTGAAGCACAGCAACCAACGGGACGCAATCTGCGCAAGGGCAGCTTCTGGGGCCTAATTTCGGGCTTCACGAGCTTTGTGAGCCATACCGGCGCGCCACCGTTCCAAATTTACATGCTGCCCCAAAAGCTGCCCAACGCAGTCTTTGCCGCCACCGCCATCGTCTTTTTCACGACCGTCAATCTCGTCAAAGTCATTCCTTATTGGGCACTGGGACAGTTTTCATCGGGCAACCTCCTGACAACCGCGGTCCTCTTACCTCTAGCACCCGTGTCGATACTGATCGGCATTTGGCTCACGCGTCGGGTGCCCCAAGAACCGTTTTACCGCATTACATATGCCTGCCTGCTAATCATCTCATTGAAACTGATTTGGGACGGTTGGCACGGGATCTAAAGCCAATCCTGCTGCAGATACACATTCGATGACTTGGCGTTTGCATTGTGAAGCGTCATAAACACCTCATGTTCGCGCTTGCGAGATAACGAAACTCAAGACCTCTGGAACCGATGCAGCTCAATCCTTTTGAAACGAACCTGGACCGCAACCCAGCTAACCATCAGCCACTGACACCACTCACGCTCGTTGAGCGCGCAGCCCGCGTCTATCCAGACCACGTAGCCGTCATCCACGGCAATCAACGCCTCACCTATTCGGAAGTCTTCGCCCGAGCACGCCAGTTGGCCTCACGGTTGGCGGCAAAATTCATCGGCCCCGGTGACACTGTCTCGGTCATGCTGTCAAACACACCACCTATGCTGGAAGCGCACTACGCTGTGCCGATGACCGGCGCTGTCCTCCACTCGATCAACACCCGTCTCGATGCCCAGATCATTGCCTTCCAGCTTGATCACGCAGACACGAAAGTCCTGATCGTCGATCGCGAATTCGCCGACGTGATGCGCGAAGCAATACGCATCGCCAAGGTCAAACCTCTGCTGATCGACTACAACGACCCCGAGTTTCCACAGACCCCTGAACCAATCTCGTACGAGGACTACGACGAATTCGTTGCCGCCGGTGACCCCGAATTCCAATGGCGGATGCCCGAGGATGAATGGGAAGCCATTTCGCTGAACTACACATCAGGCACCACCGGCAATCCCAAGGGCGTCGTCTACCACCATCGCGGTGCAGCCCTCATGTGTTATTCAAACACCATCGCAACAGGCATGGGCAAACACCCGGTTTATCTGTGGACCTTGCCCATGTTCCACTGCAACGGATGGTGCTTCCCCTGGTCACTGGCTGTCGTAGCAGGCACACACGTTTGTCTGCGCTGGGTCCGCGCCAAAGCGATGTACGATGCAATCGTCGACCACAAAGTCACACACCTATCTGGCGCACCTATCGTCATGTCGACACTGCTGAATGCGGCTGACGACGAGAAGCGCGACATCACACACGCTGTGGCTTTCAACCACGCTGCGGCCCCGCCTCCAGCATCCGTTCTCGCCGCGATGACCGACGCCGGCTTCAAGCTCACGCACCTATACGGTTTGACCGAAACCTACGGCCCCGCCGTTCTAAACGAATGGCACACATCCTGGAACGATATTCCAATGGAAGAACAAACAGCCAAGAAGATCCGGCAAGGTGTCCGCTACCCAGCGCTTGAAGATCTAACCGTGATGAACCCCGAATCCATGGAGCAAGTCCCAGCCGACGGCGAAACCCTCGGCGAAGTCATGTTCCGAGGTAACATCGTCATGAAAGGCTACCTCAAAAACCCGAAAGCAACCGACGACGCCTTCGAAGGCGGTTGGTTTCACTCTGGCGACCTCGGTGTCTTGCATCCCGATGGCTATATCCAGCTCAAGGACCGTTCCAAGGACATCATCATTTCAGGTGGTGAAAACATCTCGTCAATCGAGGTCGAAGACACGATCTACAAACACCCCGCCGTGGCCTACTGCGCCGTTGTCGCAAAACAAGATGAGAAATGGGGCGAAACGCCCTGCGCCTTTGTCGAGCTGCGCCCCGGCGAAACGACCACCGAGGATGACATCATCAACTGGTGCAAAGAACGCTTGGCCAAGTTTAAATGCCCGCGCCATGTAATTTTCAGCGAAATTCCGAAGACGTCGACCGGCAAAATCCAAAAATTCAAGCTCCGCGAAATGACTTGATCCATCGGTCAAACAGCCTCTTCACACCGCAGTGCAGCAATCGGGCCAGCACGAATTCCAACAGCACTGTGGATGAACACCGCTATAAAACGTGACTTGTGGATGCCCTCGGCGTTGCCTAAGCGACAAAGATGAATCGCGTGTCCGTAAGTATGTGACACCAAACGACATCGCCAATCGTCGACAAATCGCGAAGGCACTTGCTTGAACATCCACTTTTACAAATGCGCGCTGCGCTCAACACTGACAGGCATTATGGCTCTCGCGTTGCTAGCGATGGCCACCGTGCCCAGCTTTGCCATGTCGGCAAAGGCAAAGCGTGACTACGTCCTGAACGCGCCCCAAGAAGAGCTGCAGGCGATCGGTCAGCACTTCATGTTCGGATATCATGCGATCTGGCAACTTCGCCCGCTGCTTGAGCGCGGTGCTCTCGGCGGCATCTTCGTAACCGACCACAACGCCAAGCTCTTCAAAACACCTGAAGGCCTTCGAAAGGAAATCGCTGAACTCCGCGAGATCGCAAAACAAAACCAAGCGCGTCCACTGTGGATCGCAGTCGATCAGGAGGGCGGCCTTGTTTCAAGATTGTCGCCACCACTACCAAAACCCATCAGCTTACAAAACCTCATCGGCAGCCCGGCTGTCGGACTGAGCGGATCGCGCGACACGACCGTCCAGTCATTTGCGATCGCAAAAGCCAAAGCACTCGCTGACCTCGGCGTCACCATCAACTTCGCGCCCGTCGTGGATCTTCGACCATATCGCCGTCTAAAGCGCGATCGTTACACTGTGTTGCGCCGCCGCGCGATCTCATCAAGCGCAGATACCATTGGAGAGGTCGCAACCGACTATTGCGCCGCCCTCATCAGCAATGGCGTCCTGTGCACGTTGAAACACTTCCCTGGCCTCGCCCAGGTTCCAGCCGACACACATTTGCGCGGTGCAAAACTCACCACCAAACCAGATGCACTTGCCAAAGCAGACTGGCGCCCCTTCCGGCAGGTCCTCTCACAGACCGACGCAGCCATCATGGTTGGGCACCCGGTGTTGACCGCAGTCGACCCAAAACACCCTGTGTCGACCTCAAAAGCTGCAATCACCGACGTCTTGCGAAACGACTGGGGCTTCGAAGGCCTAGTCATAACGGATGATTTTTACATGGGCGCCATCAGAAAGCGGCGCGGAGGCATGGGCAAAGCCGCAATCGACGCACTCAACGCTGGCGCTGACATCGTTCTCATCAGCCGCGATGCAAGCGAACTCTACCCCGTCATCTATGATGTCCTAAAAGCCTACCAGTCCGGGAAAATCGACAAGGAAATTTTGGCCAACAGCCGAGCGCGCCTGAACAAGGCAACGGAGCTTGTCATCGATGCGCGAACAACCGCGCTTATCCCCGGCATTCCAAGTCCACCACAGCCAACGCACGGACAGCCGTCGATACCATCAACTGGAGCGACCACAAAAATCGTGGCACCCGCACCTCGCGAAGTCACGCGAAGCAGACGCGATGTTAATCTCCGCCAAACAGTCGAGTAAGCCCGGCGCAACAAAAAACGGGAGGCTTATGCCCCCCGCTCAATACGTCCGTCTTAGTCAAAAAACCGCCCGATTAGACCTCAAGAAACCGGTCCCTCGAGCCGAAAGCTGTAACGCGGCCTTAATGGCGCGTCTCGCCCCGTAATCGTTCGATCTCCTCCTTGATCTTCAGCTTTTCTTGTTTAAGTCGTCGAATGTCCACGTCGTCCGAACCCGGTCGGGCCATTTCCTGAGAGATTTGTTTTTCCAGGGTTTTGTGCTTTTCCGAAAGCTCGGTGAGGTGACCTTCAAGAGACATTGCGTCCTCCGTGATAGGTTATCGACGCCGACGAAGGTGACAGATTAGCGACAATCTGTCCACGTACACCTATTGGCAAAGTCAGGACGATGGCCTGGCGCTCACGAAACAGGCTAACAAGCTGTTAACAACATCACCACACCGCAACACAATGTTACCCTCCGATGAAGCAACATCTGCGATTGACCTGCCGACTTGCCAATTGCCGCAAACGGGACAATATGTCGTCGCGATCGACAGTGACTGCGCAAAAACGGTGATTTCCCAGACCCATGCAGGCGGATAACGAAACGGCGCTCCGTGAGGAACTTGTGCAGGTGCGTAACGAGCACCGCACCCTCGATGAGCAGATCGTAGAATTGGAATCTGCCGGTGCTGCAGACCAGTTGCAGATAAAGCGGCTGAAAAAGCATAAGCTTGCCCTGAAAGACCGGATCACATCAATCGAAGACCGCCTAACACCAGACATCATCGCGTAGGGG
>JBCBRD010000030.1:0-21480 GCA_039819885.1 Pseudomonadota bacterium | reverse complement strand
AACCCAACCCCACGTTGCGGATTTCACCTGAATTCCTTGAAACGGTCATTTGCGAGGTCCTGATGGGCACGGCAAACTTCGGCGATGTGGTGCGCTTGGTACCTGGAACACACGTCCACATGATTCCGTCAGGAGCAGCGTTCGCTGCAAGCACCGATGGTCTCGACCCTGATCAACTCAACCTCATTCTTGATGCCCTGGATGAAGCCTACGACCAAATCATTATCATCGCGACGAAACCTCAAGGTGGTGTTCTCTTTGAAGCGATCCAAGGCCGCTTCGATGCAGGTGTGACCGTGCTCGGCAACGAAGATCTCGCAGCGTATACACCATCGAAACCAGGTACGTTTTTGGGGTTCGACGTCACCGATATTGAGCTGATCCACTACGCAAACCAGCCGACACAAGCCGAGACAAGAGGCAAGCGACAGCTCAAGGGCAAATCGCAAGACCGCACGAACACTCCGCCAGCCCGCTCCGAGGCAGCCAAGAAACGCCTTGCCGCGGTGGCCGCCGGCTAGTGAGCACTGCGCAAGACCACGTTAGGCACAAGTGCGATCGCAGGCATTAATCTTAAAATTCTGAACGAGTGACGTGGGGCGCTGTGAGGTCGACTGCGACCGACCGGTCGAACGATCTGCCTTGATCATGTTCCGCAAAAGTGAACGCGGTTTGTCTTGCCGAAGGCGAGCGACATTCGCCACAAGAACATCATCCAAAACAGTAACTTAAAGTGCGCTCGCTGACTCGGCCTAAAGTGAACGCGCTTTAGTGTGCACAAAACTTGCTTTGCTGATCACGCCGATGTCATCGCTCCCAAACTGGGACGGGACGCCCTCGCGTCTTGAGGCAGTCGGCTCGCAAGAGTGGCCAGCGGGTTGAAGAGATGAGTCAAAAGCATACAGCGTTGTTTAAAACGGCACTGAAAGCCATGCGGGTGACTGGAACGGATAAGTTGGTGTCTCCGTTCACCGCAGGGGCAGGTGTGGTCTTTATGGGCCACCACGTTGCGCCGGACACCAATCAGGACTTCGAACCCAACCGCACGTTGCGGATTTCACCTGAATTCCTTGAAACGGTCATTTGCGAGGTCCGTTCGCGCGGTTTTGACATCATCAGCCTCGACGCTGTCCCGGAGCGTCTGGACGCCGCACGCCGAACTGGTGGTCGAGCACAACCATTCGCATGCTTCACGTTCGATGACGGCTATCGCGATAATCGTGAATACGCCCTGCCCGTCTTTGAAAAGTACAACGCCCCCCTCGCGATTTATGTTCCGACAGATTACGCAGACGGCCAAGGCGACCTCTGGTGGTTACGACTCGAACGCGCGATTGCCACCGCAGCCTTCGTCCGGATCTCAATGGATGGCGCCTATCGGCGGTTCGAAACTGAAACGCCTGAGCAAAAACAAATCGCCTATCATCAAATCTATTGGTGGCTGCGCACATTGCCGGAAAACAGAGCTCGGGCGGTTGCGTACGAATTGGCCCAATCGGCAGGCGTTCACGCCGATCAGCTTTGCTCAGATCTTGTGATGAACTGGGATGAGCTTCGTGACCTTGCAGATCACCCCTTGGTGACAATCGGTGCGCACACCAATTCGCATAGGGCGTTGGCCAAGCTCGATGCGAAGGAAGCTAAGGCCGAGATGGCGAGTAGCATTGCACGCATTGAGGACGAACTTGCTACGCCGTGTCATCACTTCAGCTACCCCTATGGAAGTCACGATGCAGCCGCTGAACGCGAATTTGAAATTGCAAAAGACCTTGGGTTGGTGACAGCGGTCACGACGAGAAAGGGCGTGTTGCATTCGGACATGGCCGGTTCGTTGACGGCCCTGCCGCGCCTATCCCTCAATGGCGACTTTCAGGATGTAACCTACGTCCGCACGCTTCTTTCAGGTGCGCCCTTCGCGCTATTCAATGCGGTTAACCGGCTGACGGGTAAGATGCGGCAGGCATGAGGCCTCCGTGGTCGGCGTCAGCAATCCACTGGCCCAGCGTCAACTGGGGCTATGCCGCGCTGTCGGCATCATGGCCACCCGACATCCACTTGATGATGGCGCCAGCCGGGACGATCCATATGAGCCCGGCCACAAAGTAAAACGCCAGCTCAACCCACTTTGATGACGTATTGACCTCAAGAGCCATTGCGACCGCCATGGCCAGGAGCGCATAGACGACCAAAAAGCCCAGCATTAAGAAAATGCCGATCAGTTTGCGCGAACGCGAAGCCATTCTATGTCCTTTCATGCGCCGCAGCCATTTGCGACGCGTTTCTAATAAACACCGGGCGACCAAGCGCGCGGCCTACACCTGATTGCCCCGCACGCCTCATCCTCTTATCAAGAGACCGTCGCTTTATTCAAACGTGAACATGGAAAAAGAGGTTCATCGGTGGTCACAGACGTTCTGTCGCGCAGCACCAACCTGCGATCTGGTGCCACCAGCCGCACCGGCAATAATGCCGATACCCGCCACCCAGGCGACCGCGCGGTTCAGATCTGGCTACTTTGCATTGCGATTTTGGTCTTCGCGATGGTCGTTGTCGGAGGAGCCACACGGCTGACCGATAGCGGCCTGTCGATCACCGAATGGTTGCCTCTGCTGGGTGCCATCCCACCATTGAGCGATGCAGACTGGCAATTGGCCTTCGCCAAATACAAACAAATCCCAGAATACACTGAGATTAATGCCGGAATGTCCATGGCTGAATTCCAGTTCATTTACTGGTGGGAGTGGGCACACCGCTTCCTGGGTCGGCTCATCGGACTGGCCTTTGCTTTGCCGCTAGCTTTCTTTTGGCTAAAGGGCTGGATTCGTCCCGGCCTGACACCAAAGCTAATCGGTGTCTTGGCCCTCGGTGGACTGCAGGGTTTCTTTGGTTGGTACATGGTGCAATCCGGCTTGTCCGAGCGCGTTGATGTCAGCCACTATCGACTGGCCCTCCACCTCACCACAGCATTCGTGATCCTGGCACTTGTCGTTTGGCTCGCCTTGAGCCTGTCACCAACCGAAGGCCGCATCCGCCTTCACACAATCCCGAACACGCAAGCCAGTATCGCAATCGCAATCCTTGCTCTGATGTTTCTCCAAGTCGTCCTAGGCGCATTTGTAGCAGGTCTGAAAGCCGGGCTGACCTACAACACCTGGCCGTTAATGGACGGCGACTTCATACCAACCGGCCTCTACAGCCTCAGTCCAATCTGGACGAACATCACCGAGAATATCACCACCGTCCAATTCAACCACCGAATGACGGCTTATGTGCTGTTGGCGCTGGTGATTTGGCACGCCGTTTCTATTTGGCGTCGTTCCGATGACGAACGGGTGGTGACTTCGGTTTTAGCACTCACTGCAGGTGTTTTACTCCAAGCGGGGCTTGGGATTTGGACACTCCTTGCCGCTGGCCAAGTCGGCCACATCCCAATCGGTCTCGGATTGGTCCATCAAGGTGGTGCAGCGCTGCTGCTGGCGCTCACAGTGTGGCATTGCCATCGCCTCTACCGCGCAATGGCTTGATCATGTGTTCGCTTCAAATCATAGCGAGTATGTGAAAGCGTACTTACAAGAGCGCGGACGACATCTCGAACATCCCCGCAACCTCACGTGAGCCATGCCGCAAAACGCACCGCAAAGCTCGGTCTCTTGGTTGGAGACGGCAGCCATCCTGTCGGATCTCGAACCCGGCGTGCGCGAAGATCTGGCTAGCCTCCCCGTGTCCCGGGTCGAGAAAGGAACGGTACTCTTCCGTCCCGGTGATGAGGTCTGCGGTTTTGTGATGATCGTGTCTGGCCAAGTTGGCGTCTATCTAACCGGCGTCTCGGGCCGTGAAATCCTGCTCTACTCTATTACGCCCGGTGAGACATGCATCCAGTCCACCCTCGGCCTGTTGGGAACGCAGGACTACAACGGCGAAGCAATTGCAGAAACCGATCTCAAGATCGTTGTTGTCCCGCGCACAGTTTTCACGAACCTTCTGGACACATCTCCGGTTTTTCGTCGGTTTGTTTTCCATGCGTTCGCGGAACGCTTCAGCAATGTGATGGCGGTTTTAGAGCGTGTAGCGTTCGTAAAGATCGAACAGCGGCTGGCTGGCATCCTTATGCAACGCGCTGACAATGAAGGCCGCGTCGTAAACACACACCAAGAACTCGCCACCGCGATCGGATCAGCGCGAGAGGTCATCTCACGACGGCTGGAGACATTCGCGCGCAAGGGGTTGGTTCAGTTAGAGCGTGGCGAAATCAGAATTGTAGATCGCCCAGGGCTGGACCGCCTTGCGGCCTAACAACCTTCGGGAATAATTGCCCGCCAAGATGGTGACATGATCACCGACAGCACCTACGCGAGCCATCTACTCTTCACTCCAACGGCTAACAATCAAGTTCAACCGAAGGAAGAGCAGTATGGTCACAAAGAACGTTGGCGGGCTGGATCGCCTCTTGAGAGCCATTGTCGGACTAGCACTACTTGGTGCGTTTTTCGCGTTTCCTGAAGCGGAATGGCGCTATTGGATGCTGATCGGCATCATCCCACTGGCAACTGCAGCTTTTGCGACCTGTCCAGCCTATTCGTTGGTTGGCCTCTCAACATGCCCGCGCAAAACGGCGTGAAAGCCACAACGTACTAGCACCCCACAAACCGGAGAGAATCCATGCAGGCACCACCGCTGACCTGGAGGTCGGGAGGGTTGCTGCTCGGACTGGTGTTCCTGGCAGCGGTTGTCCTGGTCAAACCCATTGGTGTTTCGACGCAATTCATCATTCTCGATGGCATCATCTGGGACGCAGTCGATGACAGCGTCGTCACGCTCTCTGACACATCAAAAACCGGCTACGCGAGCTCAAATGCCTACCTCGATAAGAGTGGCGGCAAGTATGCGAAGTCCGTCTCGAACCCCATCAACTATAGCTTCGTATTCGTCGGTGCGATGATCATCGGAGCAGCACTATCCGCCCTTTTGCGCGGCGGTGTCGCACGTGATGATCGAGCCATGCCGCGCATCTGGCGAGCCAACTTCGGCTCCTCTCAGATGACCCGTTACATCGCAACATTCTTGGCTGGCTTCATTGTTCTGTATGGCGCTCGTCTCGCCGGCGGATGCACGAGCGGGCACATGATGAGCGGCATGATGCAGACCGCCGTCTCAGGCTACCTGTTTGCAGCCGCCGCCGTCCTGGCCGGCATCCCAACGGCCATGCTTCTGTTCAAAAAGGAGGCCTGAGCAATGGACACAATCCTTCTGGCCCTCGCACTTGGTGCAGCGTTCGGTTTCACACTTGATCGCATGGGCGCGACAAATCCGGATTTCATCATCGGCATGCTACGACTGTCTGATCTTCACCTAATGAAAACGATACTTGCTGCAATTGGCATCGCGTCGGTGGGCTTGTTCGGCGGCCTCCTACTTGGAGTGATTGATGTCGGCAACATGAGCGTAAAGGCCATCTATCCAGGTGTAATCATCGGTGGTGCACTCCTCGGAATAGGCTTCGCCATCTCGGGCTATTGCCCCGGAACTGGAGTCACTGCGGCGGCGACAGGCCGAAGTGATGCCCTTGTCTTCGTCCTCGGCGGACTAGCGGGCGCCTTCGCATACATGATCAGCTTCCCAGAATGGAAAGACGCTGGTCTGCTCGAAACGTGGCTTGGTGGAAAAGCAACGCTCGGTGATATCACGGCCTCGTCTTACCCTCCTGTCATGAGCGGGGTATCTGGCGAATGGATTGGTATCGGGATTGGGGCAGGTCTCATCTTACTGGCGGTCGTACTGCCAAAGTCATTGCGTGGTCGACCGTTGAGCCACCTGACAGAACCGGATGGCCGCACAACTTGATCGCGAACAAGAAAGGACCGATCCATTCAGATCGGTCCTGCAACTTTTTGCATATGACTCAAATGCTATTCGAGCGTGCCGACTTAGGTTCAGATCCATCCGCGGCGAACAACAACACAAGCTGCGACTGGATTGAGACCACGACGCTTCCGAGTTGCCAGATCGGCGCGGCAGGCCCGCATGGCGCGCACGCATGGCTTGTTGTAGCCGTACCTGGCATTGCGCGTGTGAGGGACGCGTGCTCCAACGCCGCGCTTGCGTTTTGCAACAGCAACGCAGCCGTGCGCCTTCGCAACTTGTAGTCCATTCGCTTCAGCCGACGCAGGTAGCATCGTGCCATTCAGACCGACTAAGGCGCTGGCAAGCGTGACCGCTAACATCGTTTTGATCATGTCGTTCAATCTCCAAATTGCAGACCCCTGACCAAAACGACTAGACGAGGTTTGTGTCGCGTTTGTTTCCCAATTTTTGCCGCTTCAAGACCGGAATAATTTACGATCCGAGCATGAGCTTAAGGTTTTGGACGGCAGCGCCGGCCGCCCCTTTCCCAAGATTATCGAGCCTTGCAACGAACAAAGCGTGTTGATGCGTTTCATTGGCAAAAAGCCAGATATCCATGTGGTCGTCGCCCGCTGCTGGATCGACGGGCAATCGCCCCGTTTCGTAGATCTCATCAGCATCGGGTGTGAAACGGAAGCGCACAGCGGAACCCTCGCTACCGTAGTGTTTTTGGAAAGCTGCATCCAAGGCTTCAAGCTGAGGGGGATTTTCAATCGCTGATAAATCAAGTGGAACGCTGACCAGCATCCCCTGGGCAAAGTTACCAACTGACGGCACGAACAGAGGCCGGCGGCTCAGGCCCGTATGCATCATGACTTCGGGAACGTGCTTATGGGCAAGCCCAAGCCCGTACAACTGAAAGGCGGGACCACCCCCGTCTCCATACGTGGAAATCATCGCCTTTCCACCACCCGTGTAACCACTCACTGCATTGATCGAAAACGCATGATTGGGTGAAAGAAGACCTGCTTCAAGCAACGGTCTGATGATCGCGATTGAAGCTGTCGCAAAGCAGCCGACATTGGCCACCCGGCGCGCAGCAGCTATCTTTTCTGCATGCCCATGCGTCAATTCCGGAAACCCATAGACCCAGCCATTGGCTGTTCGGTGAGCCGTCGAGGCATCGATGATTTTCGGCGCGTCATCTCCCAGTGCATCTGCCAGGGAAACAGCCGCGCGCGCAGCATCATCAGGAAGGCACAAAACGACGACATCAGCTTCAGCCATCATAGCTTGCCGCGCATCGTCATCCTTCCGTTTTTGCGGGTCGATGCTGATGACGTCGACCAGGCCAGGTAAAGCCGCTAGCCGGTCGACAATCTGGAGGCCGGTGGTTCCAGCTTCTCCATCAATGAATACCTTTTTCATGCCGCCGCCATATCACGACACGGCCGGACACGTAAATCTTTGCGACCCCATTAACGAGATGCTTCAGACTTTTTCGGTTTGCGCCACTTCCGTGGGTTCGGGAACAGGTTGATACCCGACCTCACAATCAGCCTCTGTGATAGCGATCTGCCCAACGGTGCCATCTGTTGCTGTGTAGGCGAAATACAGTGTCTCGACTGGTCCGTCGAGATAGCCCTTCAGATCATCACAGCCACTAAGCTCTTGGTTCTTGACGGCCACTGGATCGAACGTCATTTCGTCGATTGTCTCGACATCTGCATCCATATGCCATGTCATCGATTTGTTTGTCTCATCGGCGCTCACCTTGGTTAGTGTGAGGACCTCATTGATGGTCACCGGCGCTGTCAGCGACAGGGCCGTGGCAATGCCCTCGACTTTGTTCCAGGTGTCGAATGTCGGGTTCCAGGACTTGTACAAATTGACCGGCATCATCGCCACGCCAATCACAACGAGGACGGTGGCCGTCCAACCCCAAAAACCACGATTGCGGTCATACTTTGCAGCATTGAAAATCGCCGCCGATATGAACAGGCCCCATCCTATGCTGACCGCTTGCCCTGCAATGAGCAGAGCCGTTGAGATCGTGTCATCCGATGCAAATTTTACAGCAAGATAGATGCTAGCGAGATTGAGAAGCCCAAACGGGATCGAATAGACAACGCCCCACATCCAGAATGTCCAAGCAAGACCCAGTTCACCACGAAAGGCACGCCGGAAGGCCCAAGCTTTTGGATTAGATCTCCACCGCAGTTTCGGCTTAACAGGACCGTAGGGTCGAGCGCGGCCAAACAATGGACGATGCTCAGTCAGCGCATCGATTTCAGGGGGTATCACCACATCAACGACCGGTGTCATCGGCGCGTCCTCATTTCCGAGCTGTTGCACACTGAGTTTCCCAGCCGCGGAGACTGCTGCAAATGACAGGCATCGCACCCCGGCCGTCTTGGCTTAAGGGTTTACGCTGGGTGTCGGCGGAAAGCTGTCACGAAGGAAACAGAGGTAATGCTCAGCTTCTCCCCCCTCGTGTGTCGCCGAGGGCTAAGAAGGGTGAGAGCGGATACAAACGAAAAAGGACCAGCACCTTCCAGTGCTGACCCTTTTTCGTATCGATCGTGAGTACGGCCCCAAGTGGACCGAACCCCTTAACGTTTGGAGAACTGGAAGCTCCGGCGTGCTTTCCGCTTACCGTACTTCTTACGCTCAACCGTACGGCTGTCACGTGTCAGGAACCCACCGCGTTTCAGTGTCGTACGCAACTCAGGCTCATAGAAAGTCAGCGCACGCGAGATGCCGTGACGGACAGCACCGGCTTGTCCGGACAAACCACCACCAGCAACTGTAACAACGATATCGTACTGGTCGGCACGCTCAACGGCCTTGATCGGCTGCTGCAAGAGCATTTGCAGAACCGGCCGTGCGAAGTACTCCGTGTAATCTTTCTTGTTCACCAGGATCTGGCCACGTCCGGGCTTGAGCCAGACGCGTGCAACGGCGTCTTTCCGTTTGCCTGTCGCGTATGCGCGCCCGAGCTGGTCGAGCTTTTGGACATAGACAGGTTCCGTCGGCGTCGTTGTGCTCACGACACCAGCGGCGGCATCGCCTTGCAACTGGCTTAGATCTTCCAGGGTCCGTGTTTCGTCACTCATCAGATTAGACCCTCACGTTTTTAGAGTTGAGTTTCGCAACATCCAACACTTCAGGCTGCTGCGCCTCGTGTGGATGGGCGTCGCCAGCATACACCTTAAGGTTCCGCATGAGCTTGCGCTGGAGGGGACCACGACGGAGCATGCGCTCAACCGCTTTCTCGACGACGCGCTCTGGAAACTTGCCTTCCAGGATGCGGCGCGGCGTCGTTTCCTTGATACCGCCCGGGTGGCCAGTATGCCGATAATAGCGCTTGTTCTCGCGCTTATTGCCGGTGAAGACGATCTTTTCGGCGTTGACGACGATGATGTTGTCTCCGCAGTCAACGTGCGGCGTGTAGATGGCTTTGTGCTTGCCTTTGAGGCGCATGGCGATGAGCGAAGCAAGCCGGCCAACGACCAACCCATTCGCATCAATCAAGATCCATTTCTTATCAACCTCGCCAGGCTTGGCGACGAACGTTTTCATGGCCGTCCAATTCGTTTCGAGTGAAAGAGAAAGGTATCCGCCATGCGCCGCAGCCAAACGACAAGGCCGCTCGCATCACGCGGAGCGATGGTGGAGCTAATGCTGTGCGCACAAAAGGTCAATAAGAATTTTCAAGTTAGATAAGAAAAGCAAGCAAAAACAATGGTTAAGAAATTGGGGTAAAATAATACCACATATCAAGAGCTCGTCGCGAGAGCAGTCATGCTGAGTCAAAACATCCCAAATCAGCCAACACAAACCTAATTGGCTGCACAACACAGGGCCGAGCCTGAACCCGGCTGCTTTTTTGACACCAAGTGCTGCCAAGACCGCCACCGTCCAAATCGGGACCTGGGCAGGACCAGCAACAATGGCTCTGTCATCTGGCAACGCTGAGACCGCCAAAAGCGCAACACGTGTACTGGAGGATTGACTATGGGAACCAAGCCAACTTCAAAGGTCCTAGTGACCGCACTCCACGCAAGCCTAGTCGCACTCTTGAGTTCGTTGATGACGGTCGTTGCAGCCGCTGCACCCATCGGAGATGCGCCAAAACAGGTGCCTCTGACGGAACAGGCGGTTCAAAGCGTGATTGCTGCCCAACCCGATATCAAAGCGTTCGCCAAGACGCTGAAGTCACCGGGTGCTGAGCTCAACGAAGAGCAGGAAAAAGCCATCAACGAGATCGCGAAGAAACATGGTTTCGCATCCTTTGACGATCTTGAGGATGCAACTACAACGATTTCAATGGTGCTGGCGAGCATCGATCCAAAGACCGGTGAATTCGTCGAGCCGAAGAAGATACTGCAGCAAGAACTTCAGGACATCAAAGCTGACAAGGATCTCGCAGACGAGGAACGCAAGATCCTGATCGAGGAATTGGAAGCTGCGATCGCCAGCGATCCCAATGTTGAGCATGTTGAGAACATCAAGCTCGTCCAGAAGTTTAAAGACGATCTCGATAAGGCACTGGAATAAGCATCTACCAGCACCGGAAGGCCGGGTTGCACACACGGCCCGGCCCTTCGAACTGGAGATCGTTTTTCATTGGTGAAGTCGGTGTGCTAGGTCTCGGGGATTGTAAAGCCCAAACCCTGTTGTCCGGATCGGAGGATCTCCACGCCATGACAGAAACACTGCCACCACCGGTCGTGATCTCCCATCCGACTGACAGCATCGCAATCGTGACGCTGAACCGTCCGAAGGCGCGCAACGCATTATCGAGGCACATGATGAGCGCTTTGGAAGCCGCCATCACCACGCTGTCCCACGAAAAGAACGTAAGTGCCATTGTCCTGGCCGCCGAGGGCCCAGTCTTTTGCGCCGGGCACGACCTCAAAGAACTCACAGCACATCGCAGTGATGCCGACGGCGGCAAGGCATTCTATGCCGAGACCATGCGCGCCTGCTCCGCCATGATGCTCTCCATCGTAAATTGCCCCAAACCGGTGATCGCATCCGTTCATGCCATGGCGACGGCAGCCGGGTGCCAGTTGGTTGCGACCTGTGATCTCGCTGTTGCAGACGCCAGTGCAAAATTCTGTACGCCAGGTGTGAACATTGGGCTGTTCTGCTCAACGCCGATGGTTGCGCTTTCGCGGAATGTCTCTCGCAAGAAGGCGATGGAGATGTTGCTCCTTGGCGACTTGATCAGCGCAACGGATGCGGAAAATTACGGCTTGGTCAACCGTGTGGTCCCCGACGGCGAGGCGTTGGACGGAGCACTGGCGTACGCGACACGGATCGCAGAGAAGTCACCGCTGACCGTCGCGTACGGCAAACAGGCCTTCTACAGCCAACTCGAAAAACCATTATCCGACGCTTACAACTATGCGGCCGATGTGATGGTTCAAAACATGATGGCGACAGATGCCCAGGAGGGGATCAGCGCGTTCTTGGAAAAACGTGCACCAACCTGGAAGGGCTGCTGACGTGTCGGGCACTGATCGCGTATCCGCTTCGATTGTGGACAGCACCCAAGCCTCGGATGCGTCCGAGCCACTGATCTACACCGATGATGAGATCGCACGCATTTTGTCAGAATGCCGGACGTTCGCATTTGTCGGCGCAAGTGCCAATCCGGTTCGGCCAAGCGCATTTGCAATGAAGTACTTGGTCGCAAAAGGCTATACCGTCGTGCCGGTCAATCCCGGCCAAGCCGGTCAGAAAGTCTTTGGTCAGTTGGCCTATGCGGCACTCGATGATGTGCCCGCCCCCATAGAAGTTGTAGACATTTTCCGCAATTCAGACGCAGCACTTCAGGTCACGCGCGATGCAATCCGACTGAAAGACATCAAAGGCATCAAGGTCATTTGGATGCAGCTCGGCGTGCGCAATGATCTTGCAGCGCGTGAAGCTAAAGCTGCGGGCTTAAAGGTCATCATGAACCGGTGCCCCAAAATTGAGTATGGCCGTTTGTCAGGTGAAATCGGTTGGGCCGGTGTGAATGTCGGTCGGGTGACATCAAGGCGACCAAGGCTCGCTGCACACTCGCTGCAAAACCAGGTCATCGCAGCGCCAACCAGACGCCGATGAGCGGCGCACAGGCGTCATCCATTAGAGCTTCTCAGGTTGCGAACCAGCAAGGTCTTCCAGCAAAAACATGACGTATGCGAGCAAAGCCACGGCGCAAATGAACCCGACGATCGGCCACCACAAAGCGACAATCGCCAGGCAGAACAAACCAGCGTTAAGAGCCGTCACAAGCTGAACCACATCATCATGACGACCAGCGCCTCGGGCCGCGCGTTGATACAGATGACTGCGATGCGCCTCCCACACCGGTTCACCATTGGCGGCACGCTTTATAAGCGTCCACGTCGCATCGACCGCAAAGTAAAGTGGCAGGATCATCGCGCTCGCCAATGATTGTCGGGCAGCAAGATCAAATAACAAAACGCCGCATAAAAAGCCGATTGGAATAGCACCAACATCGCCCATGAAGATGCGGGCAGGGTGCCAATTCCAAAACAGGAAGCCACACAATCCACCAGCCAGAACGACAGACAGGATCACCAGCGGTTCGGTGCTGGTGTCCCACGAACTGGCATCAAGACAACACAACACCGTGTAGCCCAGAAGGATTGTGATCGCCTCCACACCGGCAATGCCGTCAATGCCATCCATGAAGTTGAAGAGGTTGACGAACCAGACGAGCGCCAGGACGGCGATCACCGCATCAAGCCATTGCGGCAACAGACCGCCGAACACCAGCCCGACGGATTGGATCGCCGAGACACCAAGTGCCGCTGCCACAACCTGCACGCCAAACCGCCAGACCGGAGGCAGATCAATCGCATCATCCGCCCAGGAAATCCCGGTGAGAAGAATAACTGCGAGAACAACGGGCGCGACATTGGGCGGAATGGAACTGATGGCAAACCACAACACCAATCCGACGGCGAGAACAATCAATCCACCAGACGTTGGAACACGCCCGACATGCATGCTGCGCGCATTGGCTTCCGCATGGAGCCCGACACGGTCACCCATACGCAGGTAGCTCATTGTTCCAAGGAGGACAGCTCCAAATGCAAGCGGGGCTGCGAGGAGAAGGATCACGGCAAGTGGCATACTTTGGTTGTCTGTCTCATCTGATGTTCAAGGGTGGGTTGTTTAGGTTCGGATGCACCACGGAGGACACGCGAGAGCGCGGCTGGTGCATGGACAGGTGCTAAAAGCACGACGTCACAAAAAGCGCAAAGGGAAGATGAGCCTTATCTCACACGCTGCTGCCATTCCGTGACAGCAAGCTGTGCCACCCACATGAGATACGGTAGCCAATAGGCAAACGCATAAAGGTCCGTCCAGGTCGGTCCACCTGCCGGGCGCGGTGCCTGCAAAACAACTGCGAAAAGTGTCATGGCGAACAATGCCGGGTGCGGGACACGGACAAGAAACATGACCAAAAACGCTGCATACCAGGGATAGTGCGGCGATGTGAAAAAGACGAACGCCGCACCAATTAGCGCCATCATCTCAGGGCGGATTTCTTCACGCGCGCGATTGAAGAATGCAACTCCGGCCAGCGCGCCAAGGATCGCAAGCGCCGTTGCGAGATAGCCCAACGTGAGGACTGAGGTGAAGTGCGGGTCATCCATTGGAACGATTTGAAAGTCTCGTAACAACCAGATGATGTGAAAGCCCCAGCCGTCACGATAGCCCTCGTTTCCAAGATGTGCGCCAAGAAAACCAAAGACCTTCGACCCGGCATCATGCACGAATGGTGCATACGCCAAGGCCGCTACAGCTAGAAAGGCTGTGGGCATCCGCCAATCCCATCGTCGCCAGAGTGCCGGGATCAGAATGAGCGGGTAGTACTTGATCAATACCCCGCCCGCGAGAAATGCCCCGGCAAGACCCTGACGGCGCATGGTGGCCGCGAGAATGGCAGCAGCCATGAAGGCGGCAACGGTTGCGTCAAGATGCGCCTGACTGGAAAACTCCCATACCGGCAAGGGGTGCCACGCGTAGAGAATGACTCGGCTCACCGGAAGCTTCGCCTGCGCAAGCCAAGCTGCAAGGCAGCCAATGATCACCAGCTCACTCACAAACATCACGACCTTTTGGCCAGTCAGACTATCTGAAATCCAAACACCGATCGCGAAGAAGAATTGCGCCACAGGCGGATAAATCGTGTGTGCAATATCCTTCTTGTTGATGTGAGGAAAAACCGCCTCATCACGGAGATGAGCGAGTTGCGCATCTGCTGGCACAAGCAGGTACGGGTTAAGACCCTCAAGGATGAGCCGCCCATCCCACACATACCGATAGGCATCGGTTGTAAGATTCGGTGGGGCAGACATCGCGATAAGCCGTATCAACACCGCAACCCCGACGATCAACCAGAATACGCTCTGCCAGCTCGGGCGAGCCCAAAGTACGAGTGTCGATGCGACGAGATACAAAGCACCGTGGACAAGAGACGTTGCAATGTACGCATTGAGCGCAACATCACTCACGTCCACCACGGCTTTAGCGGTGGCGATAATGATCGCAAGGCCGATGAGCGCCAGAAGGCCAAGCACGGTTTCGTGACTCATCTGACGATAAGATGCGTCCCAAGCGCGCAGTTGGTCCGCTGTCGTCACGTCATTTCTCCCATCATCGGCGAGCTACAAATTTGAGTTGAAATGCCACTGCACTTATCTGCACGCGGAAATAACCCCAGTTCGTGCCCTTACGCCGCAGCGGCATTTCAGAGAACCAACGAATTCGTGAAGCCAAAGTGCCCTATTCACATAGCGTTCAGGCGATATACGGTGTTGTCGGTCTGTCGTTGCGATTGTTTCCTGGTCATGTTCCTGACCCAATTCGACGCGTATTGAACCGTTAGAGGTGCTTGTGGCGTTAACTAGGGCGTTACATCGAATGGCCCGTGCTGAACGACTGGATTAAACTGATGCGTTGCCGCGAGCCAGCCCTCATGTCCCTTTGGAGATTTGCATGAAAATAAGTGCTGTCAGATCCACCCCGGTGGATGTCGATTGGTCGGCACAGACGATACTGCCCATGGAATTCGAAGGGCGGGAATTGGCATTAGAAGCGCGTGCGTATCAAGGTGATGCGCCGAATAAAGAAGCCATGGTTCTCATCAACCGTGGCGAGAGCGCGGATGCGTCTGCAACACCCTTGGTGCGTGTCCATAGTGGGTGCGTGACAGGTGACATCTTTCATTCGCTTCGGTGCGACTGCTATGCGCAATTGCAGGCAGCGCTGAAGCAGATTGTGGACACGCCGAACGGCGTTCTAATTTACCTCCCTTATCATGAAGGCCGCGGCATTGGTCTCGTGAATAAGATGAAGGCATACGCACTTCAAGACCAAGGCTATGACACGGTCGATGCAAACGTTGAGATCGGAGCACCGATTGATGCACGTGACTACGACCTAGCCGCAGCCATTCTGTTTGACCTCGGCTTTGGTCACATCAAACTGCTGTCGAACAATCCAGCCAAGGTCGAGGCCCTTCGTGCAGAAGGCGTGCAGGTCGTTGAGCAAGTGAATGTGCATACGCCGCCGCATAAGCACAACGAGCGTTATCTCGAAACCAAGCGGAAGCGCATGGCGCATAAGCTTTAGATCTGAGTTTCAAGAATACTAAATTCAACGGAAAACGGCGATGCTGAAACAAGCATCGCCGTTTTTTTATCGTCCAAACTTAAGTGTGATTCAGGCGCGCTTTTTTAAAAGCTTCGGCATCATCCGGGCCAGCACATAGTCACGCCGGATCAGATAATGATAAAGCGCCGCCATGATATGCAGAGCAATCAGCGCCAACAGCGCAAACCCGCCATACATGTGCAGTTCAAACATTTGCTTTGAGAGCGCTGGGTCTTTGCCTACAACGGCGGGCAGCGAAAACATGCCAAAAATGTTGAGCGCCGGGAACGCCGACGTGCCGATGTAGCCCACGACGGGAACGGCTATT
This sequence comes from Pseudomonadota bacterium, assembly GCA_039819885.1. Taxonomy (GTDB): domain Bacteria; phylum Pseudomonadota; class Alphaproteobacteria; order Rhizobiales; family Hyphomicrobiaceae; genus JBCBRD01. Next base: position 5,627 of record JBCBRD010000030.1, on the reverse strand, counting down.
AAAAGCGCATAAAGGCCCCAATGGTTCAAAGCGGAAACAATGCGCTGTCCAGCATTGAGCGTTGGCTCATCTGATGGTGCACCAGCCCCGAAGCGGTACAACAAGCGCAAAACAATCACGACGAGAATGATCGTGCCCAACAGCTTGTGCGAGCTGTAGAGATTGTTCGTCACCGCATCCCAAAGCCCGGTTTTCTCGACGCCCTGAGCATCCGTCCAAACCATGTCGTTGCCCCGGTAAACCATGTACAGCCCGATGGGGACTTGGACTGCAATGAGTAAGACCGTCAGCCAATGGAAGAACCGCGCCGTGCCTGAATAGACTTCGACGCGCCGTCCCTGGGCATCCGTTTCCAGTTGTTCAACTTTGGCCATCACCATGCCTCTCAATTTGCTGTGCCTGCGTCGGCACCCCGCGTCCCAGACGTCTCGCACTATGCCTTGGTAGCCTTCGTGCGCAAATCACAATCAAACAGAACGTCACCGTCATCAAACACATACGGATGACACTGAGGTCGTTGCGCTTCAGAAATTTTGTCGATCGGTGGCAGGCACAAACCAGGTGTTCCCGAACCAATCAATAGCGGTGCAACGAGCACATGCAGGCGGTCAATCGCACCAGCATCGATAAACGCTGAAACCGTCGCAGCCCCACCCTCAATCAGCAGCTTCCGGTATCCGCGCTCAAACAGTACCGCGACAACCGCGTCTGGCGCAAAGCGGCCCGTTTTGCTAGAAATAACAACACGCTCTCTTTCGCTAGGTGGACCGGCCTCAGTCGGAAAGCCATCCAATTCTTCCGCACCGACAATCTGAAGACACGAGCCTCCGGTGGTCGGATCAAAGCAGCGGGCATCGTGGGGTGCACGTCCCCGCGGGTCCAACACAATCCGTGCGGGGTGTCCGCCGCCGGCCGGTAGCGGCACAAGCCGAACATTCAGTTGCGGATCATCTGCGACAACAGTTCCGACGCCGACGACAACGGCATCAACAGCAGCCCGAATCGCATGCAGGTGGATCAACGCCGTACGTCCATTGATCCAGCGGCTTTCGCCGGTTGGCGTCGCGATCCGCCCATCAAGCGATTGCCCCAATTGCCCGACAACAAATGGTCGATCAGTTGGCGCGTCCAAGATGCGCGCAATGGCATCTGGAGCTGGTGTGTCACTCGGAAATGTCATATCGGCCAAATGCTAAACAGTCCCACACTCGCGATCCGCATGAAAAACCGCTCCCATGAACTCCGTCTAACATGCGCTTCGTCTATTACGAAACCGCACCACTACAGCCAACATTGCAGTATTCCGCATAAAGCACAGTCACAGGCACCCCTTGCTTCAGCCGCTTTTTTCGTGCCTTGGGGTGTCCCACACTCATAACTCGAAGATGTCGAAGGACGCCTCCAATCTCCACGCCAACAACCAATTCCGTTCATGATCTTGTCAGCGTCTACAAACGTGCCTTGTCATTGCTGGCAGAAGAAAAGACGCTCGCCATTATTCTGGCGCTCGCCGGGATCGCCATTGCAGCGGTGCAATTGGCTGAACCGGTTTTGTTTGGTTGGGTCGTGGATGCACTTGCCAAATCCCAAGATGCCACCTGGCTGGTGATCGCTTGGGCATTGCTTGGGCTGGCGGGTATCCTTGCAGGCGTAACGGTTGCGGTCACAGCCGACAGGTTTGCCCATCGCCGCCGCATGATCGCCCTTTCAACAGCCTTCGAACGGGCGGTCGCATTGCCGTTGAGCTATCACGCGGGGCGAGGATCAGGTGCCGTCGTCGGTGCGGTCCTACGCGGGACCGATGAGCTCTTTTGGCTCTGGTTGAGTGCTCTACGCGAACAGCTCACTGCGGTTTTGTCGATCCTGTTCCTGATCCCGCTCTCCATCTGGATCGATTGGCGGATGGCCATCATTCTCGGTGTTCTGGCCGTCGCCTATACCGCGCTCAACATCTACGTCATTGGCAAGACATCCGGTGGCCAGGCAAAGGTCGAAGAGTTTCGATACGGCGTCTCTGGACGGGTTGGCGATGTCATCGGCAACGTGACAATCGTGCAAAGTTACACGCGCATGGCCGCTGAAGTGGATGCGATGCGCGGTATGGTCGAACGGCTGTTGGCAGCCCAGTATCCAGTCCTCACCTGGTGGGGCGTCCTCACCGTACTCCAGCGCGCCGCCGCCACCATCGCCATGATCGCGATCTTTGCGGTGGGAGCCGTTCTCTCAGCCAGCGGCGAATTGTCGGTGGGTGCTATCGTCAGCTTCGTCGGTTTTGCAAATCTCCTAATCACACGGCTCGATCAGCTATCCGCCTTCCTGGTCCGGATGCAGCAAGGCGCACCAGCCATCGCAAACTATTTCGAAATCTTGGATGCCCCCACTGAAGTGGCTGAGAAGTCGAATGCGAGAACGTTGCCGACGATCAAAGGTCAGGTGGTTTATGACAATGTGACCTTCCAGTTTCCAGGTAGCGTCCAGGGCGTCACCAAACTGGCTTTTGAAGCCAAGCCAGGCGAAACAATCGCACTGGTCGGTCCGACAGGATCGGGAAAATCGACAACGCTTGCCCTCTTGCAGAGATTGCGCGCACCCGACAATGGAAGCATTCAGATCGACACACAGGACATTGCGGACGTCACGTTGAAATCGCTGCGAGAACAAGTCGCCGTCGTGTTTCAAGACGCTGGTCTCTTCAATCGCTCGATCGCCGAAAACATCGCCATTGGAAAACCGAGCGCCACGCAGGCGGAGATTGAGCAGGCTGCCAAGTTGGCCGAAGCACACGATTTCATTTCGGCAAAGCCAGGTGCCTACAACTTCGAGATAGGTGAACGCGGCGCATCGCTATCCGGTGGTGAACGACAGCGCATCGCCATCGCGCGCGCAATCCTGAAAGACGCACCGATTTTGATTTTGGATGAAGCCACCAGCGCGCTTGATGCCGAAACCGAAGCCAACATCAAGCGCGCTATCGATCAGTTGAGGCAGGGTCGCACGACATTCATTATCGCGCATCGCTTGTCCACCGTGTCTGATGCAGATGAAATCCTCGTGCTCGATCACGGGCAGATCGTCGAGCGCGGTACGTTCGAAGGTCTGGCGAAAGCAGGTGGCCTGTTTTCAAGATTGGTGCAGGAAGGTGGCTTCACCGTTCCGAAAACAACTGGAGATGTCGAAGCCGCGGCACAAGACCCGGTTCTCAATCTGAGCGACATGCCACAAGCGTGAGGGACATCGGCGCCGCACCGCAGATAGTCATTGTCAGGCCCTGAGCCGCATAGAAAGCGCCTCTTATCCTCCGGGAACCGCAAACGTATCCGTGTGGCCGATGACAACGCCCGTTCGATCCAGCGCACCCCATTTGGTAGCCGTATCCGCGTCAACCAGCTTGGTATCTCTCGCAGCTGCCACATGTCCAGCTCGCAAGTCGGCAATCAACTGCGCGTGGCTATCGTTCAACCGCCATGGACTGTCTCCTTCAGAAACAATGTATCCATTGATCTTGAATTGATCGGCGAGGTGCGCAGGCGCCGTCGGTCCGCTTGCAGGTCCAAACCCTTTGTCGGTCGCTTGGTGATGATGGAACGCCGAAATGATCGATTGGTCCAGTGGGTGACGCGGTGCCCATTGCGAGATCCCGTTGTACGTGAGGACCGTGAGAAATGCGGCACGAGCCTCCACAACGCTTCCGACAAACGAACGAATGAAATCAGATGATACAAGGTCAAAGAAGGCCGCAGCCGTGACCAGATCGGGTTTGCTTTCCAAAACCGGACCGACGCCCTTGGACAGGTCGCGTTTTTCGAACGTGACCTCAAGACGCTGACGTCCCTTCTCGAGTTTCAGCACGCCGCCGTCATCAACGGATTTTTCAGCCCAATCGCTCAACTCCGCGCGTGCCGCAGTCAGTAGGCCTGCATCATAGTCGACGAGTGTCCACGATTGGAAGTTGGGGAGAAGAGCAGCCGTCCCGCGCAAGTTTGAGCCGGTGCCGCAACCAAGATCCACGACCTTGATATGCTCACGCGAAAAGAACCGCGCCTGTACAGCATCGGCAATATCCGAGGAGCGCGCGCGCAGATCGGCTGGTTCACGCAGCGCGAGCCAGGACGTGCTAAAACCTGTCATGAGCGAAGATCCATAATAGCGGCTGCAACGCGCCGCGCGGTTTCCTGCCAGGTCGGCAGCTTTCGGCCTGCATCCCACGCCGCATCGGCCAACCGCGCGCGTAATTTCTTATCAGCCATCGCATCGGCCAAAGCCCGCGACAAGGCCGCAACATCCCCAGGCGGCACTTTCAACGCGGCGGCATCAGGAACGGTCTCGGCGGCAGCCCCGCCGGTCGTACAAACAATCGGTAGACCACGCGCCATCGCCTCGGCCAAAACCATCCCGTACCCTTCGTAGAGTGATGGCATGACAAATAGATCGGCACTCTCGTACAGTTTATCAAGCGTCGCCGGAACAACGACGCCAGCGAGCGTGATCTGTTCGGAAAAGCCGCTGTCTTCGATCAGTCGCTCCAGCTTAGCCGAAGTGTTAGGATCGCGGTCCAGTGCCCCTGCAATTGTCATTCGCCATGACTGCTCCGACATCGGTCGCAAGGCTTCGATAAGAATGTCATAGCCTTTGCGCGGCGAAACAGCACCAACACACAAAAGCTGAAGCGGCATGGCCGTTCCAGTGGCACGCTGTGCTGGATCTGTGCCTGGCTCGGCAACGGTGATGAGGGTGCCTTCAACGCCGTAATCGCCGCTCAAGACGTCAGCAGTTGTTGGGCTCGTCGCAATCACGCGGTCGGCAAGTGACAGCGCATCCCGCTCCAGAGACACCAACCGGTTTTTGTCAGCGTCACTGAGCCCCGCCTCCAGTGCGAGTGGGTGATGAACGAGTGCAACAAGACGACGGTTGATCTGAGCCACAGCAGATTTCGGCAAAGCACCAAAGGCCAAGCCGTCGATCAGGATTGTCGCCGCTTCAGGTGTCGTCTGAAGCGCTTTAACGGTTTCGTCGACATCACGGACCGACGGGTTTGGAAAACCATCGGGCAAACCCAGATGATGCACTTCAACACCAAGCGCTGGCAGTTCCTTCATCAAACGGCGGTCGTAAGCATAGCCACCCGTCTGCGTTGCCAGATCGCCAGGTATTGCGAAGTAAGCCTCAACCACTGATCGGTCCTTCGAATGCAGCCCGCGCCAAGTCGGTCTCGTGCAGGGTGACGCGGACTTTCGACAAGCCCTTGCCATCATCGCCGAGTTTGCCAGACGTAGCGGCCTCAGATATCGCATCAAAGATGTACTTGGCCAAAAACTCAGTCGTCGTGAGGACGCCATCAAAGGCGGCAATCTCATCGAGGTTTTTGTAGGCCAGTGGTTTGAGTGTTTCGTTCAAGACCGTCAGCGCCGCGCCGATGTCCACCACGACATTTTTGTCCGTCAATTCATCTCTGAAGAACGCAACATCAACCACGAACGTCGCACCGTGCATGTTCTGAGCTGGCCCAAAAAAGGGATCGGGGAGCGAGTGCGCAATCATGATGCGGTCACGGACTTCAACGGAATACATGAGGCAGAGGCCTTTCTGGTCGTGTGTCTTGATCAACCCGGTAGTCGGTTCTGACAATG